>NZ_DJIO01000050.1:0-13682 GCF_002433655.1 Thalassolituus sp. UBA6592
CCGCTGGGCAATGAACGAAGATGCCATGGCTACCGAAAAACTCGCTGACGGTATCCGTCGCTTTGCTCAGGATCAGGGTAAGCTTGAAAGCCTGCTGCGCGGGCGACTGGAGACACTGAGTTGATCGATCGCATACTGTCATTATTTAAAGAGCACGAGCCAGAGAAAGACGAATACGATATTTCCCTGGCTTGTGCGGCGCTGCTGGCGGAAGTCATGCACGCTGACCACACACTGGAAAAAGAAGAAGCGGAAGCGCTGCGTACAGTGCTGCGCAAGCTGTTTCCGATTACGGCGGACGAAGTAGACACCCTGCTCGCCCAGGCTGCCGCTCAGGTACAGAAATCCAACGACCTGTTTCAGTTCACCAAAATCATCAATGAGCAATTCTCCGCAGATGAAAAGGTGCGTCTGGTGCACGGTCTCTGGACTGTGGCTTACAGCGATTCCGAGCTGGATAAATACGAAGAGCATATGATCCGCAAGGTCGCTGATCTGCTGTACGTACCCCATTCTGACTTTATCCGCGCCCGCAACGAAGCCCGCGATGGATTGCCTCCCCACGTATGATTACTGAGCTGACCTCAGCCTTTGATGAACTTATGATGGCCCTGCGCGCACTGCGCCAGGCCATTATCGAGCAACAGCCACCGCATTGGTTACCGTTAACACCTCAGGAACAGGCCAGCGGAGCGCAGCCACTGAACATTCTGACGGACCTGATCACCGACGTCTGGTACCGCGATGGACAGGACGGGCGCGAAACCCGCAGCCGTCATGGCTTAGTGATGGTCAATGATGAGCTGGCCAGCCTCGCAGCTGTCGCCAACGAGGCCAAAGACACCTTCCGTGCTGCCGTTAAAGCAAGTCAGGATGAGCTGGAAAAAGACGATTTTAACGATGCTATCGCCGGTCTGGGCAAACACCACGGCAGCTTGCGGGAATCCCTGCACTTTGCCGGCCTGAGCCGGGTCCATCTGAAGCAATGCTACCGGCATCTGCCGCTACTGGATCATTGTCCGCTCAAGGTCGGTTTCAGCTGGTATGCGAACGGCCGCAGCATCCGCAGAATTTCCGTGACTGAGGCCCAGAGCAAGTTGCTGGAATTGGGTGAAGATAAGGTTCATATTCAGGTACAGCTGAATAAATTGAATCATTTACCACCTGGGCAGCAGCTGGCTCAGGTACAGACCCTGGCCCCTGTAGTGAGGGCAAACCTGGTGTACCCGGATACGGCCCCTCGCCCGCGACAGGCAATGAATGTCGCCCTGCCACTGATGTTACCGGGTCAGATATTGCCGGAATTCAACCAGATTGATACCCAGCCACCGGAGGGCCGGACACGACAGCGCCGCGGTGACCAGAAAGTATCCGATGAGCCCTGGCTGCCGTCTATCCGTGTGCATCTTTACGACGGCCAATGAAGGCACAAGAACGCTCAAGAGAAACGAAAAAAAGAAACGCTCGCCGGCGATATCAGGACATAAAAAAACCGCGGCCATGGCCGCGGTTTTTTTATTCCGTGCTGCGGAACCAGTTACAGGCTCAGGTCACGGTTACTGGCTTTAATGAACTCTTTCTTCAGATCTTCGTAGGTGTGGACCGCCGGAAACTGAGGGAACTCATCAATCACATTCTGTGGCGCATGGAACAGGATACCGGCATCGGCTTCTGCCAGCATGGTGGTATCGTTGTATGAATCGCCGGCCGCAATGGTGCGGTAGTAGATGGTTTGCAGGGCACGGATAGACTGGCGTTTAGGGTCAGCCTGACGCAGTTTATAGTCGGTAACACGACCTTCATCATCTGTGATCAGGCGATGACAGAATAGTGTCGGGAAGCCGAGCTGACGCATCAGCGGCTGAGAGAATTCATAGAAGGTGTCAGACAGAATGATCACCTGAAAACGCTCGCGCAGCCAGTCAACGAATTCACGCGCACCTTCAAGTGGCTTCAGGGTGGCAATCACGTCCTGAATATCCTGAATTTTGAGGTTGTGCTCATCCAGAATACGCAGGCGCTGCTTCATCAGCACATCGTAATCCGGGATATCGCGGGTAGTCGCTTTCAGCGCTTCGATTCCGGTTTTATTGGCAAACTCGATCCAGATTTCCGGAACCAGTACACCCTCAAGGTCAAGACACGCGATTTCCATGGAGACTCCAACAGACTGTTCATTAACTGGGCGCGTACTCTATAGCCATGACCGCCGGATGACAACAGAGCGACAGGGCAAAATACGGCAAACACCGGTTTTAAGATATATTAATATGACGTTTTATTATTATTTGACCTAAGTGGCCCGTGATAGGCTTAGGCGCTTAATAAAGTATGGGCAGCGCCTGCCGCTGACCCGGCACTGATACGAAAATCGACAGACACAGCAACCGGACAAACGCCATGACCAATAGCCTGGATTTCTCAGCGCTGAATGAAGAATACGCAGAGAAGCGCCCCAAAGACCTGATTCGCTACGCACTGGAACAGCACGATTCCATTGCCGTTTCTTTCAGCGGTGCAGAAGACGTCGTACTGATCGATATGGCCGTTAAAATCAAACCTGACGTGGATGTGTTCACGCTGGATACCGGCCGTCTGCACCCGGAAACGTATGAATTCATCGATGCTGTACGCAAACACTATGGCATTAAAATCGATGTCCGTACGCCGGAACAGCAGGCATTGCAGAATTTCGTGCGCGAAAAAGGCCTGTTCAGTTTTTATGAAGATGGTCACCAGGAGTGCTGTGGTGTGCGTAAGATCGCCCCACTGAAAGCCAAACTGGCTACGCTTGATGCCTGGATCACAGGCCAGCGCCATGATCAGAGCCAGACCCGCTCGGATGTGCCATTGGTTCAGGACGATACCAGCTTCGCTGGCGCTAACGACAGCCTGACCAAGTACAACCCATTGGCGAACTGGACCTCCGCACAGGTCTGGGAATACATCAAAGTCTTCGATGTGCCATACAACAGACTGCACGAACAGGGTTTTATCAGCATTGGCTGTCAGCCCTGCACCCGCCCTGTATTGCCGAACCAGCACGAGCGTGAAGGTCGCTGGTGGTGGGAAGGTTCCGGCCACAAAGAATGTGGCCTGCACGCCGGCAACCTGATCAGTAAAGGCTGATCAAAGCGAAGCCAGCTCATTAAAAAAGCCGCATTCTATGCGGCTTTTTTGTGAGTTTTTGTACGGTTGCTTTGTGCGGCTTTATTCTGTGGCTTTTTTGCGGATCGGCGACGTGACCAATACTGTTGAGCCCGAAGCTCAGTGCTCAGGAATCTCAACGCCTTCAAACAGCGCTGCAACTTCCTGTTTGTTGGTACACAGTGATGCCTTCTCAACCAGATCTTTGCTCAGATGCGGCGCAAAGGCTTCTATGAAGTCGTACATATAGCCACGCAGGAAAGTCCCCTTACGGAAGCCGATCTTAGTGATGCTAGGCTCAAACAACTGACTGGCATCCAAAGCTACCAGATCCGCGTCCTGCACCGCATCCACCGCCATGCTGGCGACGATACCAACACCGACCCCCAGGCGCACGTAGGTCTTGATCACGTCAGCATCTGCGGCGGTAAAGGCAACCCTTGGGGTCAGTCCCTTGCTTTTGAAAGCGTCATCGAGCTGAGAGCGCCCGGTAAAGCCAAACACGTAAGTGACTAACGGATATGCTGCCACCTGCTCCAGCGTCGGCGCTGGTGTCTGCGCCAGAGGATGATCTTTAGGCACCAGAATGCTGCGGTTCCACTTGTAACACGGCATCATCACCAGATCGCCAAACAGCTCCATGGCCTCGGTCGCAATAGCAAAATCGGTGGTGCCGTTCGCAGCCATCTCAACGATCTGCATCGGCGTACCCTGATGCATGTGTAATGACACGTCCGGATACTGCCCCATGAACTTACTGATAACACCTGGCAGCGCATAACGCGCCTGAGTGTGGGTCGTAGCAATCGACAGGCTGCCCTTATTTTCGTCACTGAATTCCTGAGCGACCTGCTTGATTCCCTCCACTTTACGCAGAATTTCACCAGCCACTTCCAGAATCGCCTCACCCGCCGGGGTAATGCGCGTCAAATGCTTACCGCTGCGGGCGAAGATTTCTACACCCAGCTCATCTTCCAGTAATCGTATCTGCTTACTGATGCCCGGCTGCGATGTGTAAAGCACCTGCGCCGTGGCGGACACGTTCAGATCATGATGGGCGACTTCCCAGATGTATCGCAATTGCTGCAGTTTCATAGATCCTCCGTGCCTGATCCAGGGTTCGATTCTTGCCTTTTGTTATAAAAATATAAACAAATATTCTTTTCCAGAATAGATGGCAGGCTCTAAATTAACCGTTCTTAGAGCATCAAGTGATAGTTTAGACCATATTTCATGGATATTTTGTTATATATAGCAGCTGGGGCCGGTGTTGGCCTGATCGTCGGTATCACGGGCATCGGTGGCGGTGCCCTGATGACTCCCCTGTTGCTGTTGTTTGGCTTTCCGCCTCAGGTCGCAGTCGGTACAGACCTGATGTACGCTGGCCTGACCAAAGCCGGCGGTGCGCTGAGCCACCACCGTCAGACCCATGTCCGCTGGGCAGTGGTTAAATGCCTGGCGATAGGTAGCATACCTGCTGCTCTGCTGACCGGCCTGAGCCTTCGTTACCTGTTTGAACACCCGGAACACTACAGCCACCTGCTACGTAATGCGCTTGGTATCATGCTGTTACTGACCGCTGTGGTCATCCTGTTCCGCAACCAGATCGCCCGCCTGACCAGCCGTGGCGATGCCCAGAAATGGCTTCCCTACCGCCCGGCCGCAACTGTCGCCATGGGCGTCTTTCTCGGTGTCTTTGTTACCCTGTCGTCCGTGGGCGCGGGCGCCATCGGCACAGCGATATTAATGCTGCTATACCCGGCCCTGAAATCGACCAACATTGTCGGCACAGACATCGCTCATGCGGTTCCGCTGACCCTGTGTGCCGGTTTTATTCATATGTATCTGGGCAATGTCGATTTTGCTCTGCTGGCATCACTGCTGATAGGTTCACTGCCGGCAATCCATCTCGGCAGCAATATCAGCCGCCATGTTCCGGAACAGCTGTTGAAAACCGGGTTGGCCAGTTTGCTGATGGCTTTAGGGGCAAAATACGCCTTCTTCTGATAAATCATCGCGTCAGACAGTTAAGTCACCCCAAAAAATCTGCGTCTTTGTCGCCTCAGGCTAAGCTCTCCCTATCGACAGAGGAGATATTCAGTGAGCGCAACAGAAACACTAACCCTGGATCAGGTGGCAGAATTTTTAGCGATGAAACCCGTAACTATTAAACGTTACGTGCGTGAAGGGCTGCTGGACGGCAAAGAAGAGAATGGCCATCTGGTGTTTGAACCAGAGAAAGTAAACCGCTTCAAAGAGCTGCAGGCGCGTCTGCGCTGAGCGAAGGTACGGCAGCTCCCTCTATTTCTGCCGTATCATTCATGTCAGGCCACTTATACCAGGCCGTCTATACCAGGCCGTCTATACCAGGCCGTCTATATCAGGCCGTCTATATCAGGCCATTCCTGGCCGGGGCCAAACAGATCGGTTGTCTGGCCCTCAAGACCCGCTGCCCCATTACATTCACCCGCAACTTCACCAAGCCAGACTGCCATACGCATGCCAAGCTGCTGCAGTATCCAGCGAGCAAATTCTGGCGCATCCGTATTCGCCGGCGTATGAATAAACAGCCACGGCTGTTTACCCTGGCTCAGCCATTCACTCAGCTTGCCCGACCACTGCTGCAAATAGCGCATATTCTGCGGCCAGTCAGAATGACCGATAAAACGAATGACCGGGTTGTTTCCGGTTGATACCGGATGTACAGGAAATCTCGGCTTTTTGCGCTGACCTTAAAGCACATGAGGATCCGTACTGACATCAGCAAACAGGCCGCGGGAATCAAACACCACACGGTCAGCCTGATGATCCGCCAGCAAACGCAATAATGCCGCCTCGTTGTCTGCTTTATCAAAAAATGCCGCGTGCCGTACCTCGACCGAAACAGGCACCGTCGTCAGCGCCTGCAGCTGCTGCAACACCTTAGCGAGTTGCGGCAGAGCAGAAGGCCCGAAGCGCCCGGGCAGCTGCAGCATCAATAAACCGATACTGTCGCCCATTATCTGCAGAAATTGCCTGAACTCTGTCGCGCCAGCCAGTGCAGCAGCCATGTCTTCCGCCTGACTGATGGTTCGGGGGATCTTGAACGAAAAGCGGAAATTATTGGCGGCCATGGCCTTCCAGCTGCGGGCACGATCTGCTGACGGCAGGCCGTACAGTGTCGTGTTGCCTTCGATGGCATTGAACACCTGACTGTACTGACTCAGGGCATCCGCTGCTTTTACGTCCGTCCGTAAAAGTCCACCACGCCATTCTTTCATGTACCACATAGGCAACCCGATACGCAGATTGCTGATATCAATCAGTTCTGTAGGCAACATTGGTCGCGTCTGTGATGTGCAAGAGGAGATTCATTTGTCATAATCGGGCATTATTCTATCAGATACTGATCCGCATTATTTTCAGGACTCCTAATGACAGACAAGCGCGTAGAAAACCTCAATATTGAGTCAATCGTTCCGCTGATCACCCCTGACCAGCTCAAAGCCGAAATGCCGGTTTCCGAAGAAGCTGTACAGACCATTCAGAAGGGTCGTCAGGTCATCCGCGATATTCTCGACCGTAAAGATCACCGTATTTTTATGGTGATTGGCCCCTGCTCCATCCATGATGTTGATGCAGCCAAAGATTATGCCCAGCGCCTGAAAGCCCTGGCCGATGAAGTCAGTGACACCATTTATCTGGTTATGCGCGTGTACTTTGAAAAACCACGCACAACTGTGGGCTGGAAAGGTCTGATTAACGACCCGTACATGAACGATACCTTCAAGATTCAGGACGGTCTGCACATCGCCCGCCGTCTGCTGCTGGATCTGGCAGAAATGGGCCTGCCGCTGTCCACTGAGGCACTGGACCCTATCTCGCCACAGTACATTCAGGATCTGATTTCCTGGTCTGCCATTGGCGCGCGCACCACGGAATCCCAGACTCACCGTGAAATGGCCTCCGGCCTGTCCTGCGCTGTTGGTTTCAAAAACGGTACTGACGGCAGCCTGACTGTAGCGACTAACGCACTGATGTCTGTTGCTAACCCACACCGTTTCCTGGGTATTGATACCGCAGGCGCCGTGGCTATCGTAACCACTCAGGGCAACCCATACGGTCACGTGGTTCTGCGTGGCGGTGGCGGTAAGCCAAACTACGATTCCGTGAATGTTTCACTGGCGGAAGAAGCACTGGCCAAAGCCGATCTGGCTAAAAACATCATGATCGACTGCAGCCACGAAAACTCCAGCAAAGACCCTGCACTGCAGCCATTGGTCATGGACAACGTGACCAACCAGATTCTGGAAGGCAACGAATCCATTATTGGTCTGATGGTAGAGTCCAACATCAAACACGGTCGCCAGAACATTCCGGCCAACCTGGATGATCTTGAATACGGTCTGTCAGTGACTGACGGCTGTATCAGCTGGGAAGAAACCGAAACTGCCGTGCGTAAAATGCGCGACAAGCTGAAAGACATCCTGCCAGCTCGTACTAAGTAAGTACGGTTTTGCAGACAAAAAAGCCCGCATTATGCGGGCTTTTTTGTGTCTGGCTGTCATCTCAACATAAGACCTGATCAATAACCCTGATAATCAGAAGTCACTGTCATCCTCATCGTCGAAATCATCCCATTCAGTATCCCATTCAGTATCCCATTCGTCGTCACCGAAATCGTCCTGGGTTTCGCCATCATTAACCAGAAATTCACGACGCTGCTGATAAGCACTGCGCAGGAAGGTATAACGATCACCACTGATCAGCTTCTCGGCATCCAGCAGACTGGCGCGAGTGTTAGCCGCCCAGAGTGCATACATTGCGCCGTGAGCTTTCGCATCATCGCCCACATCACTGATGCCGACACCATAAGCAAAGTCGCCGGCAGTACCGGTGGCATCCCGCAGGTTGCTTGGCCCTAAAAACGGCAGCACCAGATACGGCCCAGTGCCTACCCCCCAATAACCCAGCGTTTGTCCGAGATCTTCATTGTGCTTTGACAGACCGATATGGGTCGCCACATCAAATACGCCAAAAAAACCCACCGTGGTATTAATCAGGAAACGCGCGGTGTCTGATGCCGCCTGGCCGAGCTTGAGCTGGCCAATATCATTGGCAACCACCATGACGTCGCCGAGATTGGAAAAGAAATTGGATACTGAGCTCTGAACCGGTACCGGAGTAATGCTGCGGTAGCCCTGAGCCACTGGCTTGAGCGCGTATTTATCCACCACTTCGTTGAAGGCGAAGACTTTGCGGTTGAACCCTTCCCAGGGATCAGGATCGCTGGTTTCTTCTGCCATTGCGCTGAAGCTTAAGAAAAAAATGGTCAGGAGTGCCGGTACACGCATGCTGTTTCCCGCAAATTAGTTCAATGGAGTCAGTGCCGCTGAGCAGCATGACATACCGTGATTGTTATTTATCCAACGCCATTAAAATTGAAATAGCCATTAAAGCCAAATATTACCACTGGAGCGGACTATTGCCCCAGTGGCAACAAAGCCGGTTACAGGTCGCGGATTTCCAGCCAGCGCCTGTTCAGGCGTTTCAGCGACACCGGCTCCCGCGTCCCTAACGGTTGCGCGAACAGCGACACCCGCCATTCCTCCAGCAGCCAGCCAAACTCACGGATCTCAGGATGCTCATCAATATTGATACGCTTCAGCACATCCATATACGGCCCCCACAGGGATTCAAACTCAGCCATAGACTGACGATCGCGCGGCAGATTCCCCTGCAGTTTCTCGATACGATATTCCATCGCTTTAAGATAACGGGTATAGCATTGCAGCTGCTCCCAGGGTTGCTCCAGCATAAAGCCACGATGCAGCAGGCGTTCCAGATGCGCCTTAATATCACTGTAGGCCATGGCGCGGTCGAGGGAAACGGAACCACTCAGATTCTTCAGAATTTTATGCCGCAGCTCCAGCCAGCCAGCAAATTCATTGATCAGCTTTTCCGCCTGATCGACTAATTCGCTGCGGCGGGCCATCCGCGCCTGAAACTCAGACTGAGTCATCGGCAACGCCTCCCCTTCCGGCACAAAAACCAGCATAAAGGAGGCCTCACCAATGTCATCGGTCAGTTCCTGCTGCGTCCCCATGCCTTTCGCCATCAGCCACTTATTCGCCAATTTTTTCTGAACCAGGCTTTTGATCATGCGTTCCTGTTCACTCAGCGCATTGCGGAACAGGCGGTTTATTCCCCGCCGATGTTCACTGCGGGCAAGGCTTTCATTGGCTTCAACCGTGAGGTCCACACGCCCGCCCTGCACTTTCAGACACGGGAATGCCCGGACCGGCAGGCCGTTAAGATCACTCTGAATACTTTCTGGCAGATCGCCGAAGTTCCATTCTTTGACATCCTGCAGCTGATAATCACCATGGGTCAGGGTCTGAACCTGCTGCTGGCCGGCATCCTTCCAGTGTTCTTTCAGAGCCACCAGATCGCGTCTCTGATCCAGCACTTTACCGTCCGACATAACGCGGATATTCATCTGCAGATGAGCCGGCAATTCAGTCTGCGTCAGTTCATGAATTTCAATAGGAGGTCGCTGATTACGGTTCAGAAAGTTCAGCAACTGCGAATAAAGCCCACCATTTAACGGACCACACTGCTGCAGAAACGCTTCTGCAGTGTTCGGTACCGGGACGAAATTTTTACGCACCGCTTTGGGCAGACCTTTAATAATGGCGACGACTTTATCGCTGATAAAACCCGGTACCAGCCATTCAACCCGGCCTTCAGGCACCTGCTGCAACATCGCGACCGGCACGCTCAGGGTGACACCATCGTCATCAGCGCCGGGGGCAAAGCTGTAGCTGAGCGGAAAGGCCATACCCTGCCATTCCAGTTCCGCCGGGAAATCACTGGCACCTATGCCTGACGCTTCCGGACTCAATAACTGTTCGCGGGTAAAAAACAGTGCCTGTTTCTGCTCTTTTGTTGCTTTCTCATACCAGCGCTCAAGGTGACGCTGAGATACAAACTCCTGTGGCAGACGCGCGGAATAAAAAGCTGCCTGCCAGTTATCATCAATAACCAGGTCCCGGCGACGGGCCTTTTCTTCATATTCAGTGACTTCTTTCAGCAACTTAATATTGTGCTGATAGAAATCCAGTTTACTGTGCAGATTCTGTTCAACCAGCGCTTCCTGAATAAACACAGTGCGCGCTTCTTCAGGATGGGTCATTGCATAATTCACGCGTTTACGTGGATTCACCACCAGTCCATACAAAGTGCTCTGCTCAAACGCCGTTACCTGACCGCGCTGTTTATTCCAGTGCGGTTCAAAGTATTGAAACTTCAGCAGCGGCTTGCCAATTTCTTCCAGCCACTCAGGTTCAATTTTTGCCACGGTGCGGGCGAACAGTTTACTGGTTTCAACAAGCTCGGCCGCCATCATCCACTTTGGCTTCTTCTTGTACTGACCGGATGCCGGGAAAATAAACAGTTTGCGGTTGCGCGCGCCAAGATACTCCTGGCCTTCCGATTTGAAACCGATCTGCGACAGCATGCCTGCCAGCAGAGATTTATGAATATCGTCATAAGATGCCGGTTCGCTGTTTTCTTTCAGCCCCAGCTCTTTGCCGAGCAAATGCAATTGGCGGTGAGTGTCACGCCATTCACGCATGCGCATAAAGGATAAAAAGTGTTTAGCACACCATTTACGGATCTGGTTCTGCGACAACTCCTGACGTTCAACTTCATAAGCCTGCCACAGATTCACCAGGGTCAGAAAATCGGATTCTTCATGGCGCCACAGGCGATGTTTTTCATCCGCCTGTTGCTGTTTATCCTGGGGACGATCGCGTGGATCCTGTACGGACAGAGCGGCAGCGATGACCAATACTTCTTTCAGCGCATGGCGTTTCTTTGCTTCCAGCAGCATGCGGGCAATGCGTGGATCTACCGGTAAGCGCGCCATGGCGACACCGGTGTCCGTCATATTGCCTTTATTGTCGACGGCTTCCAGCTCCTGCAGCAGAGTGAAGCCATCTTTAATAAAACGTTCGTCCGGCGGGTCGATAAATGGAAAATCCTGCAGCCTGCCCAGTTTCAGATGCAACATCTGCAGGATAACTGCCGCAAGGTTAGTACGGCGGATTTCCGGGTCGGTAAATTCATCACGACCAAGAAAATCACTTTCTTCAAACAAGCGGATGCACACACCGGGAGCCGTACGACCACAGCGGCCAGAACGCTGATTGGCACTGGCCTGAGAAATCGCTTCCACCGGCAAGCGCTGAACCTTAGAACGATAACTGTAACGACTGATACGGGCGACACCGGAATCGACTACATAGCGGATACCCGGAACGGTTAACGATGTTTCCGCCACGTTGGTGGCCAGTACCACCCGGCGACCACCATGGGGCTTAAAAATACGCTGCTGATCCGAACCGCTTAAGCGCGCGTAAAGCGGCAGAATATCGGTGGCCGGAATCTGTTCACGGCGCAAATATTCGGCACATTCGCGGATCTCACGTTCCCCCGGCAAAAACACCAGCACATCGCCGTGCTGACCATTTTTACGATCCTCATTGCGCAGCTCTGCCAGTGCCTCGGAAATACCTTCAAATACTGTGCGATCGTCTTCTTCGTCAGATTCGCGCACCAGCGGACGGTAGCGGACTTCTACCGGGAAAGTACGGCCGGATACTTCAATAACCGGCGCCGGCTTACCATCGGCACCAGCAAAATGTTGAGAGAAACGTTCAACATCAATGGTGGCCGAAGTAATAATGATTTTGAGGTCCGGGCGCTTAGTGGTGAGCTGTTTTAAATAGCCCAGCAGGAAGTCGATATTAAGACTGCGTTCGTGCGCCTCGTCGATAATGATGGCATCGTATTCATTTAAAAAACGATCACGCTGCGTCTGCGCCAGCAGAATGCCGTCAGTCATTAATTTGATACGACTGTGATCTGCAGTCTGATCAGTAAAGCGCACCTGATAACCAACTGCGTCACCCAGGTTCGAACCCAGCTCTTCGGCTATTCGCTGGGCGACAGCCCGGGCAGCAAGACGGCGCGGCTGTGTATGACCAATACGGCCTTTAATTCCTAACCCGGCTTCCAGACAAATTTTAGGTAACTGCGTGGTTTTACCCGAGCCGGTTTCACCGGCGACCACAACCACCTGGTGATTCTGAATGGCCTGCAGAATTTCTTCCCGCTTGCCGCTGACCGGCAAACTTTCCGGATAACTTATGCGGAGTTCTGCACTTCTTGCCTGCACAATCTGCTGGCTTTTCTGCACCCGATTCAACAGCTTTTCCAGATGCTGTTCAAAGGGTTTTTCCTGCTCAGTCAGATCGCGGATCTGTTTGATCTGGCGGCGCAGGGGAAACTGATCCTTCAGCAGACACTGATCAACGGCTTTGTGCAGCGCTTTCCATTCAGGTGCTGTGGTCTCAGGTTTCTGTTGTTCAGAACTCAATGGTTTCTCCGTTTCATAATCTCAAAACAAAAACGCCCCGTATCCGAAAATACAGGGCGTTTCTGGTCAGGACTGCGGATCAGCTTTCTTTTGCAAGCTCCTGATCACGCAGTTCCCGGCGCAGGATTTTACCCACGTTAGTTTTAGGCAGCTCATCGCGGAACTCGATATACCGCGGCACCTTGTATGCGGTCAAGTTTTCACGGCAGAACTCTTTGATCTCCGCAGCTGTCAGGTTTTCGTTTTTCGATACGACGAAGACCTTAACCGCTTCCGAACTCTTGGCATCCGGCACGCCAATGGCCGCCGCTTCCAGAATATCCGGGTGAGACACCACCACATCTTCGACTTCGTTCGGGTAAACGTTGAAGCCGGAGACGATGATCATGTCTTTTTTACGGTCGACGATTTTCATGTAGCCGTCTTCCGAGATAACGGCCATGTCGCCGGTTTTCAGCCAGCCGTCGTCGGTAATGGTTTCAGCGGTTGCTTCCGGACGCTGCCAGTAACCTTTCATCACCTGCGGGCCTTTCACACACAGTTCGCCTGGCTGGCCAATCGGTTGCTCTACACCATCATCGTCCACAACTTTACAGGCCGTGCTGGAAACCGGCATACCGATGGTGCCCAGTTTAACGTAGCCAGGTGGGTTAAACGAAACCACGGGAGAGGTTTCTGTCATGCCGTAACCTTCCGCCACTTCACAACCGGTAATGCTCTTCCATTGGTCTGCAGCGTCTTTGGTCAGCGCCATACCACCGGAAATAGTCAGTTTCAGCTTGCTGAAATCCAGCGCACGGAAGGTTTCGTTACCGCATAGGGCAACAAACAGCGTATTCAGACCAACGAAGCCGCTGAACTCATTGGTTTGCAGGGTTTTAATAAAGCCTGGAATATCACGCGGGTTCGGGATCAGTACCGAGTGGTTACCAGTATGCAGCAGCACCATGCAGTGCACAGTAAACGCGTAAATATGATACAGAGGCAGCGGTGCAATGACCGTCTCTTTGCCTTCATCGAGGATCATATTAAACAGGCCGTGGCACTGCATCATATTAGAAATCAGGTTGCGATGAGTCAGCATGGCACCTTTGGCAACACCCGTGGTGCCACC
>NZ_DJIO01000050.1:14075-16377 GCF_002433655.1 Thalassolituus sp. UBA6592
CCCAGTGACAACGCCTTACGCAGAGGCACAACGCCTGGAATATTCACTGACGGTACTTCTTTTTTTACGTACTTCAGCACGCTGTTAATCAGCAGGCGCTTAACCGTGCCATGCATATCGCCGACATTGGTGATAATAACGTGTTTGATGCCGGTATTAGGCAATACGGCTTCCGCTTTGTCTGCCATATTAGCCAGCACAACCAGCGCTTTGGCACCGGCATCGTTAAACTGGTGTTCCATCTCACGCTCGGTGTACAGCGGATTGGTATTTACCACCACCATGCCTGCGCGCATTGCACCAAAGACAACGATTGGGTATTGCAGGATATTGGGCAGCTGAATGGCGATACGGTCACCCGGCACCAGAGTGGTTTCATTTTGCAGGTAGGCAGCAAATGCCGCACTTTGCCGATCAAGTTCTGAATAGGTCAGAGTCTGGCCGAGACAGCTGAATGCAGGCCGGTCAGCAAAGCGTTTAACGAATCCATTAAAAATATCGACTACAGATTCATACTTATCCGGATCAATGTTGGCCGGATAATTCTCCGGGTAACGTTCCTGGAAGAATTCGAGATTCATACCGCCTCCTGAGTACCCTGGTTATCAATTTTATACAGGGTGGGTGAATAAGACTGACCACCGCTCCCCAACGACGGTCAAAATCGCAGCCGGAGTTTACCCGTTTTCACAGAATCCAGCAAAACTGAGCATTAGCCTGTTTACAAATCCTCACATACCACGCAATCTGAGCCTGAATCCAGGCAAAACCCGGTAAATCCCGCCAAGGCTGATCAGATAATGGACAAGACAACAATAAAAGCGCTCGACGGCAGCACCTTTGATGTGTGGATTTTCTGTCACGCAAAACCCAAAGCCACTATTCAGATTCTGCACGGAATGGCTGAGCACTGCCTGCGTTATCAGGCGCTGGCTGAGATGCTGCGGAATGAGGGGTATCGGGTGATCATGCACAATCATCGCGGCCATGGTGAGCGACGCCCTGTCGGCCACTATGCCGACAGCCGTGCTGGCGCTCCGGGTGGCTGGGATCTGCTGCTGGATGATGTTTTACGTGCTCAGGACGCCCTTTGTGGCAGCGAACCGCGTATTTTACTTGGTCATTCGATGGGGTCGTTTATTGCCCAGGCCTGGGCCATGCGTTATGGCGAAAAACTGGCCGCCCTGATTCTGTCCGGGTCAAACAGTCAGCCGGCATTTATGCTGAATGCCGGTCTCACATTGGCGAAACTGATGAAAGCCGTACGCGGCGGACGCCACCCGTCTCGCACCATGGATACCCTGTCGTTCGGCAGTTTTAACCGTGCCTTCCGCCCGCCCCGTACCGATTTCGACTGGCTCAGCCGTGATCATCAGCAGGTCGATGCCTACATTGCCGATCCTCAGTGCGGACATCTGTGCACGCTGCAGATGTGGTGCGATATGTTAACCGGCATCAAAAGCATCAGCGGCACAGAAAATCTGAAAATAATCCCAACACAATTACCCCTGTATATATTCGGTGGCGATCACGATCCGGTCGGGCGCATGGGGGCCGGACTTAAAACCCTGTCACAACAGTATCAACTCAGCGGTCACAATCAGGTCACGCTTAAGTTGTATCCTGAGGGGCGTCATGAAATGCTGAATGAAACCAATCGCGAAGAGGTCTGCACAGATCTGCTGAATTGGCTGAACACACTCTTTGAGAACAATACGACGGAGCCGTATGAACACCATCACCAACCGCACATTTGACGAAATATCCGTTGGCGACCGCTGCGAACGCCACCACACAGTTACAGAACAGGATCTGATTCTGTTTGCTGCTGTTTCCGGCGACCACAATCCACTGCACCTGGATGCCGCCTACGCAGCCACCACGCAATTCAAAGGACAGATTGCCCACGGCATGTTCACCGGAGCACTGATTTCTGCCGCCCTGGCTATGGACCTGCCAGGTCCAGGCACCATCTACCTCGGCCAGAATCTGTCGTTCCGTAAACCGGTCATGCTCGGCGATGAGCTCACCGTTGTCCTCGAAGTTGCCAGCAAACACGACAGCAAGCCTGTGGTTACCCTGAACTGTACCGTAACCAATCAGGACGGCAAAAAAGTGGCCACTGGCGAAGCAACCGTGATGGCTCCGGTTGAGAAAATGACGGTCGAAGCACCGGCGTTGCCTGCCATCAGCGTCGGCTGATACCCGCCTCCTTGCGCACATAAAAAATCGGTCTTCGACCCATTGCTGTCCCACAAATTTCTATTAAAGCATTTTCGAAAAATGTCAGGCCCCTTGTCCT
>NZ_DJIO01000111.1:0-54692 GCF_002433655.1 Thalassolituus sp. UBA6592
TGCATTGACCGGTTGAATCTACCGATACTGATTTTTGGTCTGGCACTGCTTTCACTGCTGGCCAGCATAGGTGTCAGTGAACCCAAGCACTGGCAGGAAATTGACTGGCTGGATGTGCTGGGTGAGGGCGGCAGCGCCATGGCGCTGGCCGTGTGGGTCATTCTGGTACTGGGCAGCAGACCAGCGGGGCGCGTCACTGATTTGCTGACACTGGGGCTGGGCTTTATGTTTATTGCCATGTGGCAGGATAACCTCGACGAATTTCTGCGCATTCCTGCAGAACAGTGGTGGGATCACTGGCTGGAATCCGGGGCGATGCCGATTGGTATTGCCATGCTGACCTATGGTTTATTTCATTGGCACAGCGAGCAGCTGGCGATCAATCGCCAGCTGGAAAAACGTGAGCAACTTTTCCGCGAACACCGCTTTATTGATGGTCTGACTCAGCTCGGACGCATTGATTATCTGCGCCAGCAACTTGAGCGTCAGCTGCAGACGCAACCTCAGGCACCCATCTCTGTGGTGATGGCAGGTATTGAATATTACCCGGATATCGTGCGCCAGCTCGGACATCGCAATGCGGACCGCCTGCTGCGGGAAGTGGCCGAAGTCATTACTCTGAATCTGCGTCGCCAGGACGTTATCTGCCGCTATGCCGGCGATCGTTTTGCCCTGGTGCTGCCGGATACCAATGCACAGCGGGCGCTGAATATTGCCCTCGAGGTATCACGCGCGGTAGCGAATTTCGCTTTTAAATCTGACTCTGGCGACAGCCATTATCAGCGCTTACTGACCGGCGTTTATACTTCCCATCAGAATGAGGGAGCAGAGCAGATTATCCTCAGCGCGAACCAGGCAATGGAAAAAGCCGGTGAGCACAACGGCTGTTTTCAGGTCGCCTGATGATGCAGCCTCTCTGGTACGAATGTGATGAAAAGTATTTGCCGGCGCATTATCAGCCGGCATTGCTGCTTGATCTGTTGTTAGCGCGCGATATCAGCAGCCACAAAGTACTGCGCGGAACCGGACTTTTTTACGACGATATTATCGCCGGTGAGCAGAAGGTGTCACCCAATCAGCTGCGGCTGTTAATTGCCAGCGGGCAAAAATTATTGCCGGAACCGGATCTCAGCTTTCGCTGGGGCGAAAACCTATGGCCGGGACATTACGGCCCCGGCAGTCAGTTGCTCAGCAACGCACCGGATCTGCGGCATGCACTGAAAGCACTGGTGCATTTCCGTCGCAGTCTCAGCCCCTTGCTGGCACCGCGGGTGTTTGAAGATGAGCGCTATTGCTATGTGCAGTGGCTGGACTCATCCGGCCTGCAGGATCAGCACCGCTTTATGACAGAAACTGTGATGATGGGGCTGACATCCATGGCGCGCTGGCTGGCAGGGCATTCGCTGCCGTGGCGCTATGGATTCAGTTATGAACGTCCGGAGCACAGTGAAGAATACAGCGTACGTTTTGGCTCGTCTGCGCTGCAGTTCGGACTGGGTGCGGACGTTATGATTATCGAGAAAAAATGGCTGGATGTGCGCTGGCCGCGCGGTTCAGCCACGGCATTTCAGGCGGAATGGCAAAGAGCAGATGCCGCCCGTCGTGGAGAAGCTGAAGATGGTTTCTGCGAAGCGGTATATCACTGGCTGATACGCCATCTGGAGAGCGGCTGTTCACTGCCTGAAGCCTCCGAGGCATTTCACATGAGCCCGGCCACGTTCAAGCGCAAACTGAAGAAACACAACACCCAGTTTCAGGCCCTGCAGGACCTGGCCAGACTGCATATCTGTCTGTATCTGCTGCATGTGAAAGGCATGAATAATGAGCAGGTGGCAGCGCACCTGCACTTTAACGACATCACTAATTTCCGCCGCGCATTCAAGCGCTGGACGGGGCTGACGCCAAGCGACAGCCGGCAGCAGTTTTTACTGATGCCGGACAGCGCTCTGCTTTAACCGCATCAGCGGTTTTCCAGACGGTTATAATCGAGAATGCCGGCATTCAGCGGATCATGCTGGCTGTACCAATGACGGATATCATCGCTGTTCTGCCAGAAACGTTCGCTGGTGCGGCGCACACCAAAGCGGTCCATCATTTTTTCATAGTCGTCATCATCCTGCATATTCACAATGGCATTGACGAATTCTTCTGCGCGGAATGATGTGAGACGGTAAAACGCCGATGGATAAGAGCCAAGAATACCAGGCACAATGGTCAGATAGTCTTCCGCCGGCAAGCGGTTATTTTCTTCGTACAGCAGGCCGGTCAGGTTGCTGTGGCCACTGTTACGCAGAATGGTAAATACTTGGGAACTGCCGTTCATATTGTCCAGCGTCAGAATGGAAATCTCCGGCATTTCTGTAGCGGCCCGGCCGCGCACACTGTTCAGACGGTTCAATACACTGAGTTCACCTGGCAGTACGTGATCCGCCAGTGTGTATTTATTGTCCAGTTCATCTTTCAGCAGCGTCTGAATTTTACCAAACAGTTCCAGTTTCGGATGATCGGTCTTGTATTCAATGGCCGGATCGGCCAGCACGTGTTCTTCGTAGTTGACCAGGTGTTTACGCACCCGTTCACTGGTATCGCGGTACCAGTAATTGGCCAGCCGTACGCGTTCATCATGCGGCAGCAGGGTGAGGAAATTGTGCTCACCTTCCATGCGCAGGAAGTCCATGTACAGACGGGTATTCAGCTGATGGCCAATATTGCCGAATACATCAAATTCCGCCACCAGCAGGTAGTGGATACGCTCCAGCAGGGAATAGTCTACCAACCAGGCCGTTTTGGGTGGTTGGCCAACCGTTCCTTTGACTACAGTCGAGCTGTCAAAATGGCGGAAGATTGTCAGTGCAGCATTCGGGTTGTGATCGTCACCACGCCATAGCATGGAGAGTGACTGACGGCGTTCGCCTGGGAAACGGTCTATCAGCCAGGCATTCAGCGCGTCCAGATATTTATCGTGCAGCCAGGAGTATTTGATCCAGTTGGTAACAATCCCGGTGGCGCTTTCTTCCGTACCCGGTAGTTTCAGATTGTCACTTTGGGATTTAAGAAATTCAGAATAACTGCTGCCGCTGAGATGTTTTGGTTCGACAAAAAATACCCAGAAATGATCGTCGATTACGTTTAACGCAACCTGACCCCGGCATACCGGACCTTTAATAAAACCGGTAATGGTGTATTCCGCTTCTTCCAGCATAAAACGGTAGCGCGCGGAAATCGGGATATCTTCAAACGCAACAAACGGGTTGGCAGAAATATCGGTGTCGTAACCCGGCAGTTCCTTCACTTCGTAATCCGGCTCAATAAACATCGAGCGGATCCATTCCATGCGTTCGCTGCTCAGCTGGTAGGGCATGTGGGTTTTTGCCACGACGCTTGAGTCGTCCGGCATCAGCCGATAATAGAACTGACCACTGATCCCCAGTTGTGGATCGTCATACGGGCGACGTGTCGGAATCGGTTTGATCGGAAAACCCGGTGGTGTTGCAGAACGTACCAGCTTGAACCAGAAACGTGGACGTTCTGTGTTGGCAGTGCCGTAGCTGTCTTTGTTGAACAGAGGAGTATCGGCAAAATACAGGCTGGCCAGGAACCAGTGTTCATAAACATAACGCGCGGTCAGGCGATGTTTGTTGTCAGTCTCGTTGAGGAAGCTTTCCCAGTCATCCACCTGCTGCTGAATGTCTTTCGGCAGTTTTGGGCTGGCCGCCATCGGCGCGCCACCTTTGATCCAGCCTGACAGTGTGCTGTATTCATTAGCTGACAGCGCCGGCAGGGCGTAAGGCATGCCCCACAGCGGGTGATCTTCTTCGTAGGCATGCATTTCGCTGCTGGTCGGACATTCCTGCGGGCGGTTCAGGCCCAGACTGAAATCATCTTCATCGAGAATGTCGTCTGCTGGCAGCGGATTATTGGCTTTCAGTGCCAGCATGCGATACAGCACGCTGTTGGCCATGTTGATAGCCGATGTCTGGTTGCGCTCGTTAATGACCGGGAAAAAATCTTTCGCGCGCCACTCTTCAATGGTGGTGGCGTCAATGCCCAGACGGGTCGGTTCACTGGCCAGCAGACGGGTACCGTTGTAGACCACCTGCTTGCTGGCACCACGCATAATGCCGTCGGCGGATGAGAGTTTCAGCTGACAAGGAGCATCGTAACAGCCATGGCAGACGACGCAGCGGTTTTCCAGAATTGGTTGAACTTCCTGATGGTAATACGCTGCCCCATGGCTGTCGGCTGACAGTTTGTGGTCAAAAATCTGCGTTTTACCGAACAGCTCATCTTCGTTCATGCCGATAAAGCCGGCAGTCGCACAGCCAGCCAGCAGCAGGGAGGCGAGTATAATTTTTAAACGGCGTGGCAGCGCACCTGAGAATTTCATATCAGCTTCCGGTCTGAGAATTACAGCGCGATTATAGCTGTGGTGTGAGTGATGGCCAGATAAAAACGACACCGGAGAGCCCGGACAGACTGCTCCATTAGCGGAACAGTCGTGTGTTTTTTGCCAGTGCGGAAAAGGATGCTCAGGCGTAATCGTATGGGCCGCCTTTCTGCAAGGCTGTGCGGTAAGTGTCCATGGCGTGTACCTTATCGATAAAGCGTTTAATGGCGGGATAATCCGCAGAATTGATGCCGCGGTGCATCGCAGCTTCCAGCGGAAATATCATCTGAAAGTCAGCACCGGTCATCTGCTCACCGGCAAACCAGGTGTTGTTGCTCAGGTGTTCTTCGACGTATTTCAGGTTGTTTTTCAGGTTCGGACCGGAATAGGCACTGATGGCTTTATCGGCGATAGCACGGGCAATCGGGCGCACAAAAAATGGCATCGGCGCTTCTTTGATTTTGTTAAAAACCAGTGTCATGACCAGTAACGGCATCAGGCTGCCTTCGGCGTAATGCAGCCAATAAAGATACTGCCAGTAGGTGGCACTTTCCCGGGCGGGTAAAAAACGCCCCTGATCGTAGCGGTCGAGCAGATATTCGATAATCAGGCCGGATTCGGCGATGGTGTTGTCACCGTCGGTAATCACTGGCGATTTGCCCAACGGGTGTACCGCTTTCAGTTCAGCCGGTGCCAGAGAGGTTTTCGGGTCGCGGTCGTAGCGCTTGATGTCGTAGTCGACACCGAGTTCTTCAAGCAGCCAGATAATGCGTTGTGAGCGTGAATTGTTCAGGTGGTGGAGAGTAATCATGGATAGTCCCTTTCAGTGTGTATGACAGAGTAACAATCTTAATGTCAGCATGATGCATAAAGGTGTAACTGAGAACGAGTGCTGTTTGTGCCAATCGGATCAGGGGCGTTTTTTGCCTGGGGTCTGCGCATACCGTCACCGTACAACCTCAGCGGCCCGCAAAAACAGTCCAATTCCTGCAGGATAGCGATTACAATGCCTGCACAGATCAGTCTGGCCTACAGACCTGCCTTTGACGGCAGTTGTGGTTGGCTGATTCACTTAACAAGCAAGACAGGTGTCAGTGGTTATGGAACGTATTGAGCGGGACTTCTTCGCCCGTGATGAAGAAGATCAGCAGGCTTTTCTCAGTCAGACCTGGTGTAACCAGTGTATGGAAGCCGATCTGGGCATGGTTGAACCGGTCGAGTATGAGCTTGATGGTGTGGTTTATGTTGAAGGTAAATGCTCTAAGTGTGGCGACGTTATGGTCACTGAGATTGCCGATGACAGCACCGACGGCGACTGGGGCGATGGCGACGACGAATAAGTTGTTGCAGCCGGAGTCACGCTGAAAAGCCGAACACAAAAAAACGGGTTATACCCGTTTTTTTGTGTCTGCGCTTTTACATCAGCTCAGCTTCAACTCTGACCTCTTAACTCTGACCTCTAACCCCTGACCCCTTAACTCTGACGGGCGATGTCCGCTTTCGCCCAGCGCGTATACAGCATGCTGGAGAGGAACATCAGGAAAGAACTGACGGTCAGCAACCAGCCCCACAAGGCCGCACCCGGAGTAAAGGCCAGCAATACACCGAGCACAAAGTACAGCATCGACATATAAGAAAGCCATGCCGAGGTTGAGTGCTTACGTTTAATCAGACCCGGTACGAATAACAGCAGTGGCAGGATTTTAAACAACCAGATACCAAGGCCTGAGAGCACATACAACAGGCCGGATTCAATATCATCCGGCGCGCTGGCATAGGTTGAAAACAGCAGGGTTAATACCGCTGCCAGATAGCACAGCACCATCAGCCGGTAGGCCGTGCGGGTTGCTTTGCTCTGGCCTGAAGATTGTTCGCTCATGCCGGTTCTCCTTTCATCATTACACTCAGAGCACCGGCCATACGGGCAAGGCGTTCACCCTGGGCCTGACACAGCTGGATTTCTTCTTCACTCAGGGCGTTTTCGCCATCACCGCCGCTGACATGGCTGGCACCATACGGTGTACCACCCCCGTGGGTTTTCAACAGGCCGGCCTCACTGTAAGGAATGCCGGCAAACACCATGCCGTGGTGCAGCAGAGGCAGAGCCATGCTCAACAGCGTGGATTCCTGACCGCCATGCATGGAGGAGCCTGAGGTGAACACGCCGGCCGGTTTATTAATCAAGGCACCGGTCAGCCACATGGCACTGGTGGAATCGATAAAATATTTCAGCGGCGCGGCCATATTGCCAAAGCGTACCGGGCTGCCCAGCAGCAGGCCGCTGCAGTGCTTCAGATCGTCGGCGGTACAGTACAGTGCGCCATCTTCGGGTACTGCCGGTAAGGTTGCTTCGGTATCGGCAGACACGGGTGGAACGGTGCGCAGACGGGCTTCATAGCCAGAGGCTTTTTCCACGCCGCGGGCAATCTGGCGGGCCATGGCCGCCGTTTTGCCGTGGCGGCTGTAATAGAGCACCAGAATATAAGGCTGGCTCATTAAACGATCTCCAGCACCTGCTCAGGTGGGCGGCCGATACGGGCTTTTTCACCGTTGATTACGATCGGGCGTTCAATCAGCTTCGGATATTCGATCATGGCGTTGATGATGGCATCGTCGCTCAGGGATTCGTCATCCAGTCCGGCTTCTTTGTATTCAGCTTCTTTTTTGCGCAGCAGGTCGCGGGCACTGATGCCCAGTTTTTTCAGAACACTTTTCAGTTCAGCAGCCGATGGTGTGTCTTTCAGATACTCGATCACTTCCGGCTCGATGCCTTTTTCCTGCAGCAACGCCAGAGTTTCACGGGATTTGGAACAGCGTGGATTGTGGTAAATCTGAATTTCGCTCATGCTTATATCCATGTTGTTTGAATGACAATGTCTGAATGAGGTGCTGATTGCACCGCCATTCTAACAAATTGTGCTGTTGAATGACGCAGTAAATAAACCAGCCGGGCCGGTAACCAAGCTCTTTAATTAAGATCTTTAACTGCAGCCGGGCCTGCAGAAGGATATTGGGGGAAACGCATTGGATTCTGACGTTCCGTTATCGCGCAGTCGCCGGACGCTGAAAATTCTCTGGCACACCATCAAACGCTTTGAAGGGGAAGAGCGCCGGCGCGATGCTGCGGCGCTGACTTACACCACGCTGTTTGCACTGGTGCCGGTGATCACTGTGATTTACGCCATTCTCAGTGGCATTCCTTCACTGCAGAGCTGGGGCGGGCAGGTCAATGATCAGCTGCTGGGGTATCTGATGCCACAGGGCAGTGATGCGGTCTCGGATTATCTTAAGCAGTTCAGCCAGCAGGCGCGCAAGCTCACCTGGATCGGTGTGCTGTTTCTGTTCGTCACGGCGTTTATGCTGCTGCGTACCATCGAAATGCAGTTCAACAAAATCTGGAATGTGGAAAAACCGCGCTCCAGATTACAGACGTTTTTCCGCTATTGGGCAGTGCTCAGTCTTGGTCCGTTATTGTTTGGTGCAGCGCTGGCTACCAGCTCATTGATTGCTTCATCTTCTTTGTGGAGCAGCTTTGGTCAGGCGCCGGCGCTGGCGCAGTTGATTCCGTGGCTGTTGAGCAGTGGCGCGATTACCGCTTTGTATATGCTGGTGCCTAATTGCCGGGTGCCCTGGCGTCATGCACTGCTGGCGGGATTTCTGGTCGCGGCGGTGTTCGAGCTGAGCAAACTGCTGTTTGCGGAAGTTGTCGGTCTGTTCCCGTCTTATCAGCTGATTTATGGCGCCTTTGCCGCCGTGCCTTTGTTTCTCACCTGGATGTATATCTCGTGGATGCTGATTCTGCTGGGTGCCGAACTGACCTTCAGTCTCAGTCATTATATTTCCACGACGCCGAGAAATTTACCGGTGCTGTGGCTCAGGCTGAGACTGGTGGACGTGCTGTGGGCGCGGCAACAGGCGTCTTTGCCAACGGATGAGGCCAGTCTGGCGGAAGCACTGAGTGATCTGCGCGGTACTGAAATTAACGAGGTATTGGCCTGCGGACATGCCCATGGCTGGCTGACGGTCAGTCAGGAACAGCAGTGGCTGTGGCTGAAAGATGTCCATACTCAGCAGCTGCAGCAGCTGCTTGGTGATTTATCGCTGGACGAACTCCGGCGCCCGGTGCCGGATGTACTCGATCTGGATGCGGAATTACGTAGCCGCTGGCAGAACTGGCTGCAGACACAACACCAGTGGCACCAGAGTCTTACCATGCCATTAGCTGAAATGATGACAAAACCCTGTGCTGAAGGACAATCGAAAAGCTGACCCCACTCACCTACACTCGGGCTTATTTATGGAACGTTTGGAACGCGCTGATATGAAAAATGCACTGCAGGATGCTGCACCCGACATCCCCAGTTCAGCAGTATCGCTGAAAGTACATCAATGGCGATCGGCTCTGTATGAAGAGCTGCACAACCGGCCCTCGCCAGTGATCGAAGGGCCTTGTCAGGTTTCGCATTTTACCGTGCTGCTGGATAACAACCGCGAAGAGCTTTACCGCCATATCGTTGATCTTTGTAAGCGCTTCAGTGTGCCTGAGCCATCGCCGGATTCGTCCTGTCTGTATCAGGATTTTGGTGGGTTTGAGCTGCGCTGGGAGCGCCATACCGAATTTGCCAACTTCACCTTCATCTGTCCGGATGTGGAAGCCTTCTCTTCTGAAGCGCTGAATTTTGTCCCCAAAGACTGGCTCGCTGCCATGCCGGGGGAGCTGGTCGTAGCGGTGAATCTGGTGGTGACCGACGAAGAGCCGGATGAGAAAAAACTCTATCAGTGGTTTGAAGGTCAGCGTGTGTCCGGGGCCTGGATTGCGGATAAAAAATCCCAGGTGTGGACGGCGTTTAAATTACACAGTGATGGGTTCGGCCGCATGGTGACCTGCAATAAAGGTCTTACGCCGTATCAGTGCGGGCGCCTGGTACAGAGGCTGTTTGAACTGGAAACCTATCGTTTAATGTCGCTGATGGCGTTACCGATTGCACGCAAAATGAGCAATCAGCTGGGCGATGTGGAAGAGAATCTGGCCACTCTGAATCAGAGTATTTCGGATATTGCCGCGGATAAAGATGAGCGCGTTCTGCTGCAGGAGCTGTCGCAGCTGGCGGCTGATGTTGAACGCTACCGCTCAGACACCAACTACCGCTTCTCCGCAGCGGTCGCCTATCACGATCTGGTTCGTGACCGGCTGAACCAACTGCGGGAAGAGCCCATAGAAGGAATGCAGTCGTTACGTGAATTCCTTGAACGGCGGCTGACGCCGGGTATTAAAACCTGTAATTCCGTGCGCGACCGGTTAGAGGATCTGTCGCGCCGGATTCACCGGACGACGAGTCTTTTGAGAACGCGTGTGGATTTGTCCATACAGGAACAGAACCAGCATTTGCTGTCGTCGATGAACCGGAGGAGTCAGTTGCAGTTGCGCCTTCAGCAAACTGTTGAAGGGCTTTCCGTGGTTGCCATCGGTTACTATGTGCTTTCATTGTTGGAGATCGGCTTCGTTGGATTAAAGGCAGCAGGGCTGCCATTGAATACAGACCTGGCGAAAGCGATCGCCATGCCTGTGGTGCTCGGTGTTGTTTACTGGGGCGTTCACAGCCTGCGTAAACACATTACTCAGCGCTCCCATCCAGCAGGAGACTGACGACGAAAATACATCGTTAACAAGCGGCGTCGGAGTCATTGACCGGGCTGGTTTCTCAGCCCAGCAGCGATGACAGCCAGGGTGCGCTCAGCACCATGGCGACGCCGGTGAAAGTCATAGTGAGACTGGCGATCACGCCTTCTTCACTGCCCAGCTGATGGGCTTTGGCAGTACCGGCTCCGTGGGAAGCAGCGCCCAGCGCTGCGCCACGGGCATGAGACGTTCTGATGCCTGCCATACGGAACACAGGGTCACAGAGCAGCATGCCGGTAATACCGGTAATCAGCACCAGAATAGCGGCCATATCCGGCACACCACCAAAAGCCAGCGTTGCCTGCATCGCAAACGGCGTTGATACCGAACGGGTCAGCATGCTGTGGGCAATCTCTTCCGGCATCGGAAATAACTGCACCAGAATCCACGAAGACAGTACGCCGGCGAACAGGCCAAAAATCACACCTGCAGCGAGCGTAACCGGGTAGCGGGTGATGATTTTACGCTGCTGATAAATTGGCAGGGCAAAGGCAATAGTTGCCGGGCCGAGCATCAGTACCAGGTAATGGTTCAGCGCAAAATAATCGTTGAGAGGGATTTTCATCCCCAGCACCAGTGCAATCACCGCAATCGGCGTGAACAGGATAGGCGTGAAAATAAAGATGGGTTTGCGACGGTACAACGCCTTGGCCAGGTAATAAATACCAATGGTTGCAGCCAGGCTTACGATGGCGGCTAACGTATCAGGCATGACTGCTTTCTCCCGGCATGTGCTTATGCGCCCGATGGGTGTGTGCCTGATGTAAGTGGGCACGTTTTTCCATGCGGAATACGCGGTCGACAACCAGTGCGGTAGCCAGCAGCACAACGACGGTACCGACAATAACGGCTGACAGAATCGCCAGCAGATCATGACGGATCTCAGACCAGTAACTGATGATGGAGACAACCGGCGGAATAAAAAACAGCAGCAGTTCTGCCAACAGCCAGTGCGCACCGGCGGCGACGGCTTTTTCCGGCAGAATTTTGCAGGCCAGCAGGGTCAGAACCACCGCCAGGCCGACGATGCTGCCTGGGATCACCCAGTGTTCGGCATCAGCAATCAGAGTACACAGCCAGAACAGCAGGCAAAGTCCGGCCAGTTGAAAGCAGACCTGAATAGCAAGAAAGGTTTTATTGATCATGGTGACCGGCGTTGTGCTGTGAAGCATTC
This sequence comes from Thalassolituus sp. UBA6592, assembly GCF_002433655.1. Taxonomy (NCBI): domain Bacteria; kingdom Pseudomonadati; phylum Pseudomonadota; class Gammaproteobacteria; order Oceanospirillales; family Oceanospirillaceae; genus Thalassolituus; species Thalassolituus sp. UBA6592. Next base: position 11,242 of record NZ_DJIO01000111.1, read on the forward strand.
TGTTCTGGATGATTTAACAGGGTCAGTGTAAATCGCTTCAATAGATAATTATAATGAATGTTAAATATGTATTTAGTGAAAAAAGGTTATGTAAATGGATTTGCGCGTGATGCGTTATCTGGTCGATATCGTCGATCATGGCGGCTTTGGTAAAGCGGCAGAAAAAGTCCATCTGACTCAACCAGCGCTGAGTAAGGCGATCCGTGGGCTGGAAGACGAGCTGGACGTACAGCTGCTGGAGCGCGGGCGGCGTGGCGGCAGTCCGCGACTGACGGCTGCCGGGGAGGTTGTCTACCGGCATGCGCTGGAACTGCTGAGCGGCCGCAAGCGTATGCTGGAAGAACTGGACGCTATGAAAAATCTGCAGAGTGGTGACCTGTATATGGGGCTGGCGCCCCTGGGCAGTGCTGACCTGTTCGCTCCCGCCATCGCGCGTTTCCGCAGCCGCTATCCGCATATCCGTATTCACCTGCTGGAGCGGGGCGGGACAGAACTGGAGCAGGCGTTACGTAATGGCGAGATTGAGCTGGCGACCACCATCGTCCGCGCTGACAAGGATTTCGACTGGCTGCTGGTACGGGATGACCCCATGATGGTGGCGCTGCCGTCCAGTCATCCCTTAGCCGCCGAGCCGGGTATACGTTTGCCGCAGCTGGCGCAGACGCCGCTGGTGACGTTCGAAACCACCTTTGTACTCAACAGCATGATTCAGGAAGCCTGTCTTGCCAGCGGTTTTGAAGCTCAGGAAGTGACCCATGTAACTCAGGCGGATTTTGGTCTGGCACTGGTCGCCGCCGGTTCCGGTGCCATGCTGTTGCCCAAACTGGTGGCCGAACGTCTGCATGTGCGCGGCGTAGAACTGCGCCCTCTGCAAAGTTCCTCACTGCGCTGGCAGCTGTCACTGATCTGGCGCCGTGAAGCGCCGTTATCGTTCGCTGCCCAGGCCATGGTCAGCATTATCCGCGAGTTACGTCAGGTAGAGCCGACCGCTGGCTGAGCTGAAAGCGGTGGCTACCCTGAATTAAGGCTGGGTGAATGAGTCGTAAGCAAAGGAGCGGCAAGGTCTGACAGCTAAGCGGCAATAGCTGAGGAAAAGCGGCAATCATTTGCTGAAAAAGCGGCGGGATTCTGACGAATTCCCCTTGGTAGTACTGATTTTAATTCCTAACCTTTTGATTTTTATATAATTTTCCTCTCTGGCTTGGTAATTGCTGAATGTCCGCCAAAGGCCCTTTAATCAGGGTACAAGCAGAGGACATGACGTGGATATCAACAATTCGACCTCATATCAGAACCTGATGCGTTCACTGGGCAGTCAGAATGTGACGGCAACAGATACTGAACAGGCGGCATCAGCATCACAGAAAGCGGATTACAGTAGTGTGGATACCGATCGCGTATCCGTTTCCCTGCGGGCGGAAAAGCTCAGCCGAATTTCTTCCGAGTTTTTTTCCGGCACCATTAATTCGCAGCAGATTCCCGATCTGGTCAATCGCCTGTATGAAGACGGTTTTCTGACAAACGATGACTATCGCGATCTGGGCGGTGACGCTCAGAGTGTGTCAGCCATTACCGAAGCTGCCGGTTTTCTCAGCCAGTTTGTTATGGGTGAAGCCGTTGACGGAGATTCTGAAGCGGCACGCTCTCTGATTAATGTGATTGAAGTCATTGATGGTATTGACCAGACCAGCAGCGCGCTGGGTCGCAGAAAAGAAACTGAAGCCTATGAGTTTGTAGCCAATTATACCGACTTACTGGAGGAGGCCGGGGCGCCGGCGTCCGTCATTGACGGCTTTAAAAATGTCATGGATGTGCTCGGCGCTCTGGATGCCGTGCGTAAAACCGAACAGAGCACAGGTGCTCTGACCAGCTATGCGAGTGTTCAGGAAGCTTATGACGATTTATTCAAAAACAGTTAAGCGTCCTGCCCAGGCGCTGGTTTTTCTGCTGGGTTTTCTGCCTGCTGTCATGTTGTCACCGCTTGCGCTGGCCGATGGCCTGTTCTGGTCCACCGAAGGGCCTTCAACACCGGAGAGTGGGACAGGTACAGAATTTGGCCGCAGCCTGCTGAGTTTTACCACGCCCTTGAGTCAGCGTTCGGTCGGCTCCGAAGCGGTGAAAAGCTCTTTTCATTTCGATATTACCGAATTTCGCTGGAAGGGAACGACGGCAGCTCAGAGCGAATATTACTGGGTGTCTGTGCCACTGGAATACCGGCAGAAACGTGGCCGTTCAGCGGAATTTATCGTGCGTGCCGAACCGGGTCTGATGACGGATTTTGAAGCGCTGGAATCCGATAATATTGCCATGAATGTGGATCTGATCGGACGTCTGCATCGCCGCGACGGCAGCTTCTGGCAATTCGGTGTCACGGTTGATCGTGTGTTTGGTGATTTTAATCCACGCCCGGTGGTCGGTGCGGCATTTAAACCAACGCGCTCAACGGAAGTGCTGCTCGGCTTTCCGCGTACACGCATTCAGACCTCATGGAATGAATCATTAGCCACGTATTTCCGCGTTGCACCGGAAGGTGGTGTGTGGGAAGAAGAAATCACCGGCCAGACCGGTACGTTCCGTACGGCTTATACTAACTGGAAGATGGGTTTAGGCGTGGATTTTCACTGGCAGGGGGCCTTCTGGCTGAACGCCGAAGTTGGTCAGATGCGTAATCGCCGTATCTGGTCCACCGATGATACCGGCGCCAGCGTGGTGGCCACGCCGGCGCAGGACAGTTACTGGCAGACCGGTATTTCGTTGCGTTACTGAGCGTTTGCTGTGGCTGCAGCTTCATGTTGCAGCGCGCCATTTTCCGACCACTGCTGCATGATATCGGCAAGAATATCGAGTGGCAGCGGTCCATGACTCAGCAGGGCAGAATGAAACGCGGCCAGATCAAAATGGCTGCCCAGTTCATCTTCTGCGCGCTGACGGATTTCCTGAATTTTCAGTTCACCGGTTTTATACGCCACCGCCTGACCAGGCATCACCAGATAGCGGTTAATGGCTGCTTCTGAATCGGCACGGGAAAACGGCGTATTTTCCATGCGGTAATTAATGGCCTGTTCACGGCTCCAGCCTTTGGCATTCAGTCCGGTATCCAGTACCAGACGAACGGCGCGCCATAATTCCATCACCAGCTGGCCGTAATGTTCCTGCGGCGTTTTATAAGCACCGATTTCCGCCGCTAGTTTTTCTGCATACAGTGCCCAGCCTTCACTGAAGGCCGGATACCGGATCGTACGCAGAAAATCCGGCAGGTTGCTGTTTTCCTGTGTCAGTGCAACCTGCATATGGTGGCCCGGTAATGCTTCGTGATAGAGCAGTGCCGGCAGGCGGCTGCGGGCAATATCGGTCATGCGCAGCGGATTAATGTAATAAATTCCCGGACGCTGACCATCACTGGAGGGTGGTTCATAAAATGCCACCGGGGAATTAACCGCACGGTAATCTTCGACCAGCTGAATCGCCACCGGGGTTGTTGGAATATCGGTAAAATAGTACGGCAGGCGGGCAGCAATTTCGTGCAAACGTAATTTCTGGAAGCCAATAAATTCATCGCGGCCCTGGGCGGTATTCGGGTAGCTGGCATCGTTACGGTTAATGGCGGCAAAAATGGTTTTCATCGGTGCATCACTGGCGCCTGTGTATCCCAGTGCCGGTGCCAGCGTGCGTATCTGCTGCTGGATGCGTGAAACCTCTGCCAGTCCGAGCTGATAAATGGTGTCGGCATCGGTTTGGCTGCTGGTGTAGTGGCTCAGTAATAACTGATAGTAATGGTCGCCATCTGCACGGCCACTGGCGGCAATATGCTGCGGTGCTTTTCTTTCCTGTTGTTCGATGATTCCAAGCAGTTTTTCATAAGCAGGTTTTACCTGCGTCAGCAGCGCTGCCTGAGCCTGACGTTGCAACAGATCGTGGGTGGATGGATACAGCGAGAGCTGATCGAGTTTGCGGTTAAAGTCGGCCCACAAAGGGGAATCGCCTTCGCTGCTGTTTTCCTGGCTGCTGTTTCCCTGATTGAAAGGAGCGCCCCGCAGAATATTGGCAATGCTTTGTTTGACCGCCGGATAAACAAATGCCGGCGGAATAATGCCTTCTGCTTCTGCCGCGCGGATGTTTTCTTCCCAGCGGTTGAACAGTTGTGGAATGGCTTTCAGGCGGCTGATGTAATCGTGGATGTCCGGGATAGATGACACCATGTGATGGTTAATCAGAATATCCACCACTTCAGTATGCCAGCCGCCCAGCTGACTGTAGGCATAATCATAGGAGCGGTAGGGTGCTAACAGCAGTCGCTGTTCCAGCTCATTTAACAGCACCCTATAGTGCCAGCGTTGTGGGTATTCGAGTGCTTCTTCGCGGATCTGTTTCAGCCGGGTCAGAAATTCCTGATAGCGGCGGACGCGGGCTTCGTCTGCTTCAGCGGAAATATCATCCCATTCAAACTGACCGCTGTAACCCAGCTGGCTGCGCAGTACCGGACTGTCGTCCAGTTCAGACTGGTAAAACTCATCAAACAGCGCACTGACGGTCTCGGCGGCAGTGTGTTTTTCATCGGCGGTTACCGGTGCTGTTGCGGCTTCATCCGCATCACCGCTGGCTGGCATCTGAGCGCAACCGGACATCAGTGCAGTGAATCCCACGCTGAAAAAAAGCAGCAGAAGAGGAACTTTTTTCAGTTTAGTGAATGAGGAGCAGGTAGCGGATGGAGAGATAACGACAGCGGCTGGGCTTGGCATAAAGGCTCACATGGCGATGACACAAAAAACAGCGCGCAGTGTAACAGCCGCAGCTATAAACGTCAGGGGCGTATATGAGTGGTGGGTAAATGTCGGTATGGCTCTTGTCTCGCGCCGGGCGAGGTATAACAATGGGTGGCGGTAATTAAGGAGTGGTGCATGCGCATGTTTAATGGTTCGCCCGAATATCAGAGTGAGGCTGGCACACGACCGGCCCGCAGGGTTTCTGCAGGCCGGTTACTGAAGGTATTACTGCCGTTGCTGGTGGCGCTGACCGCTGTGATGTCAGGCGCCGTGGTCCGTGCTCTGGATGCCTTTCCACAAAGTCAGTTGCAGGATGAAAAAAAGCAGCAGGTGGCAGGCTATCGTCTGGTGCTGTCGGAGCTGAAGCGTACCCAGGCGACGACGTATGGCGAACAGGAGCGGTTGCTTAATGGCCAGCTGTGGCGCCGTGTATGGTCGGTGGCTGAGCGCTTCCCCTGGGCTGTAGTGGCACGCCATTTTGCTGATCAGACTAACGGTGCTGATGTGCTGTATCAGTGTGAAGGTCTGGATTGTGGCAGTAATAATTTCTGGGCCAACGAGATCTTTGATAATGCCCGCCTGGTCGGGCGCGATCAGAATCAGTTTTATCAGGTGTCGATGAGCACCGCCGCAGACGGCACCAAAACCCTGTATGTGTTGTATGTGGTTCAGCGTGGTACGCGTCAGGTAATGATTAATCTCGACGAATTTACCACTAAGGATCAGGTCAAAGCGGTGGAAGTTACCGAAACTCAGATCCGTGAAGCGCTGAAGAGCTCGGCGGGCTGGTTACCGGGTTTTGAAACGGATGATGGCCGCCTTGATATACAGCGTTCCAGCGCCTTAATTGGTGAACTTAAATCCCTGACCCCCAGTCTCAAACGCCGTCTGTATCTGCTGGTGCATTGCTATGAAGCCAGCCATATGACAGACAACGTGCAGTGTTCGGAGCGTCTCGCAGAGCAGCTTAGAGTGGCCTCTTTCGATGGCCAGTACGAACTGAATATCATAGGGCAGGGCGCACTGACGCCGGCACCGGATGACAGTCTCAAACCGGCACTGCGTTTCATTTTCTGGCCAGGGAGATAAAGGTGAGTAACGGTAAAACCGTCGCGCTGGCATTGGGCAGTGGCGCAGCCCGTGGTTATACCCACATCGGGGTGATTGAAGCACTGGAAGCCCGGGGGTATGAGATTGTAGCTATTTCCGGCTGCTCCATGGGAGCGGTGATCGGTGGTTTTTACGCCGCTGGCAAACTGCAGCAGTACCGTGACTGGGTGTGCACTCTGAACTATATGGATGTGCTTAAGCTGGTGGATGTGACCCTGCTGTCCAACGGTGTTATCCGTGGCGATAAGCTCTACAACCGCATGGAAGAGATGCTTAATGGTCAGCTGATCGAAGATCTGAATATTCCCTTTACCGCCGTTTCCGTTGATCTCAAGAGCAAAAAGGAAGTCTGGTTTCAGAACGGTCCGCTGAATCAGGCGATCCGGGCGTCGGCAGCGATTCCCAGTGTTTTTGCGCCTGTGTGTGATGATGCCGGGCGCACCCTGGTGGACGGTGCGGTTCTGAATCCATTACCGATTACTCCGTGCATGTCTGCCCATGCGGATTACATCATCGCTGTAGACCTCAACAGTGATCTGCCGTTGCCGCAGGATCTGATGCCGGAAGAAGAGAAAGATAAAAACGAGGGGCGTCGTCTGCTGTGGATGAACTCGTTGCTCGACAAGGCCAGTCAATGGCTGGAAAACAAAAGTAACGCACGTAAACAGGCGGACGAAAACCTCGGTAAACTGGATATTCTCAATCAGGTTTTTGAGGTGATGTCGTCCTCCCTGACGCAGTACAAAGTTGCAGGCTACCCACCGGATCTGCTGATCCGCATGCCGGTGAAAGTCAGTGAAGTCTACGAGTTTTACCGTGCCGAAGAGATCATCGAAACCGGGCGGCATATTGCCGATGAAGCGTTGAGTGAATTCGAACAGGGCAACTCCAGCCGTTACGGCCGCATTATGGGATGACCGCCGAAGGCTTTTTTGCTGCAACGCCTGACGCATCCCGCCGCCTGAGCGGGAAAGCAGATGCTCTGAGCGCGTAAAAAAGGTAAACTGCGCGCTTTTAACAGGGCTGTCCACAGACTATGATCGACATTCGCCAGATGGCTGAAGAAGCCGCCGACGAACTGCACACCATTGCCGATATGATCCGCTGGTCGGTCAGCCGTATGAATGAGGCCGGCATCTACTTCGGCCACGGCACAGATAATCCCTGGGACGAAGCCGCGCTGTTGGTTACCCACGCGCTCAATCTTCCGTGGAATCTTCAGCCCCAGTGGCACAGCGCCCACCTTACCCGCAGCGAACGTCTGGCGGTTATTGAACTCCTGCTGATCCGCATTGAGCAGCGCGTGCCAGCGCCTTACCTGCTGGGCGTTGCCTGGTTCTGTGGTCAGCCTTATGTGGTTGATGAACGCGTACTGATTCCACGTTCACCGATCGGCCAGATGATTGAACAAAGCTTTGCGCCCTGGTGGCAGGGCGCTGTAGCGGACGGTAAGCCGGCACCGCAACGCATTCTGGATCTCTGTACCGGCAGTGGTTGTATCGGTATTGCCTGTGCGCATCAGTTTGAGCAGGCCGAGGTCGAGTTACTGGATATTTCCTTTGATGCGCTGGAAGTGGCCGACGAAAATATCATGGGCCATCAGGTGTCTGACCGGGTGATGGCACTGCAGTCGGATCTGTTTGCCGCCGCATCCGGTAAGTACGATCTCATCGTCTCCAATCCACCGTACGTGGACGCTGATGATATGAACAGCTTGCCGGATGAGTATCACCATGAGCCGGAACTGGCACTGGCGGCCGGGGACGATGGTCTGGATCTGGTCAGAATTATGTTAAAAGAAGCCCGTCAGTATCTGCATGATGACGGACTTCTGGTGGTTGAAGTGGGTAACAGCTGGCCGGCACTGGCGGCGGCTTATCCGCAATTGCCTTTTGTATGGCCGGAGTTTGAACGCGGTGGCCACGGGGTATTTGTACTGCAGGCAAAAGATCTGGACGGTTTCTGCTGAATGCAGATGACCCTCCATAATGATGTGCCTGAGTGAAGAACAGCGCAGAACAAAACAGCGAATTACGATAACGACGGGATAGGTTATGTCCGGAAATACTTTTGGCAAGAATTTTACTGTCACCACTTTTGGTGAAAGTCATGGCCTGGCATTGGGTGCCATTATCGACGGTTGTCCTCCGGGCATTGAACTGAGTGAAGCGGATCTGCAGATTGATCTCGACCGCCGCAAACCGGGTACCTCGCGTTATACCACTCAGCGTCGTGAAGCGGATGAAGTAAAAATTCTGTCCGGCGTATTTGAGGGTAAAACCACGGGTACCGCGATTGGCCTGTTGATCGAAAACACCGATCAGCGCTCCAAAGATTATTCCAATATTGCCAAAACTTTCCGTCCGGCCCACGCCGATTATGCTTACACCCAGAAGTACGGCTTCCGTGATTACCGTGGTGGTGGCCGTTCGTCTGCCCGTGAAACAGCCATGCGCGTAGCGGCCGGTGCTGTCGCCAAAAAAGTGCTGGCGGCCAAAGGCATTCAGGTACGTGGTTATCTGTCTCAGCTGGGTCCGATTAAGGCGGAGCAGTTTGATTGGGATCAGGTAGAACAGAATCCGTTCTTCTGTCCGGATGCCGGTAAGGTGGCGGAAATGGAAGAATACATGACCGCGCTGCGTAAAGAAGGCAACTCGGTTGGCGCTAAAATTACTGTGGTTGCCAGTGGCCTGATGCCGGGTCTGGGTGAGCCTATCTTTGATCGTCTGGATGCTGAAATTGCCCACGCACTGATGAGTATCAACGCGGTCAAAGGCGTGGAAATCGGTGATGGTTTTGCCTGCGTTGAGCAGAAAGGCACCGAGCACCGCGATGAAATGTCTCCGCAGGGTTTTCTCAGCAATCATGCCGGCGGCATTCTTGGCGGTATTTCCACCGGTCAGGACATCATTGCCCATCTGGCGCTGAAGCCGACTTCCAGTCTGGTGATTCCTGGACAGTCCGTGGACTCTGACGGCAATCCGATAGAAGTGGTCACTAAAGGTCGTCATGACCCTTGTGTGGGCATCCGTGCGACACCGATTGCAGAAGCCATGCTGGCCATGGTACTGGCCGACCATCTGATCCGGCATCGTGGTCAGAACGCCGATGTGCATTGCGAAACACCGGTGTTACCCGGCCAGATATAATGAAAAATGCCACCCTCATGGGTGGCTTTTTTTGGCCTGCGTTTACACGGAGAGACTAAGTGCCGGCTCAACCAACGCCTGTTTCCGGAAAAACTGTGGAAGTGCAGAACCCTCCCATGGCGCGCCTGTCGCTGTTTTATGTTCTCTATTTTGCGCTGCTCGGCTGTATCGCGCCTTACTGGGGGCTGTACCTGCAGAACCGGGATTTTGCCGCTGAAGATATCGGTCTGCTGATGGCCGGCTTTGGCCTGGTGCGGGTTGCGGCCCCGAATCTCTGGGCAGCGCTGGGTCCGCTTTTTCCTTCCCCGGTCCATATGGTGCGTCTGGCTGGCAGTCTGACGTTGTTGTGCTTTGTTTTTATCTGGCAGGCGGACAGTTTCAGCTCTGTATTGCTGGTGATGCTCGGCTATGGTTTTTTCTGGGCCGCCATGTTGCCGCAATACGAAGCCATCACCATGCGCGCGCTGGGGAATCAGATCGGACTGTACAGTCGTATTCGGGTCTGGGGCTCCGTGGGCTTTATCGTTCTGGTGCTGCTGGCTGGCTACCTTTTTGATCTGTTCTCCGTGGCCTTGCTGCCCTTCATTATGTTGCTGCTGATGAGCGGCATCGTGCTGAACAGCTGGCTGATGCCTGCAAGCACAGGGCATGTCCGGGAATTTCACGAAGGCGACGGTTTTTTACGTATTGCCGGGCAGGGTCCGGTTGTGCTGTTTATTCTGATGACTGTACTGCTGCAGATCAGCCACGGACCTTATTACACTTTCTTCAGTATTTATCTGGAAAGTCTCAGTTATCAGAGCTGGCAGATCGGTTTGTTGTGGGCCGTCGGTGTTGCCGCTGAGGTGATTCTGTTCTGGCAATTCCGTCACCTTGCGGAGCGGCTGTCGCTGAAGAACTGGTGTGTAGTCAGTCTGCTGCTGACCAGTATCCGCTGGTTGCTGATTGCGTTGGTACCGGGCAGTGTTGTTGTTCTGGTGATGGCTCAGCTGATGCATGCATTCAGTTTCGGTGCTATGCATGTTGTCGCCATGCGCTATGTGCAGATGTTTTTCCCGGCGGCTATGCAGGGACAGGGGCAGGCTCTTTATTCCAGTATCGGCTTTGGTATGGGCTCCGCCATTGGCGCCTGGCTGAGTGGATCACTGTGGAATGTACTCGGCGGCAGTGAGGTATTTGTTCTTGCGGGCCTGGTATCGGTCGTTGCTTTACTTTTAGTTACGTTTATCTTCAGGTCTGAAACAAATTGAAACAAAAAACAAGCAGAATATTATATTGGTGCTACGCTTTAAGCAGGAAGGAAATTGATATGAAAATTAATGTCACGTTCGATATGACGCCAGAAGAGTTCCGTAAAGTACTCGGATTGCCGGAAGTGCATGAATTTCAGCAGGAATTTTTTAACACCGTGCTGGAGAAAATGAAATCCGGAGAGGAAGGTTATGATCCTGTCAGCCTCTATCAGCCAATGTTTAATGAAAGCATGAATGCAGTTTCACAGTTTCAGAACATGATGTTCAAACTGATGGCCGGGCAGGGAGGGAGTGAGAAGAAATAGGTCAATAAAGGACACTATTGGCCGCATTGTTCAGTCTGGTTTTTTAACGTACGAAGAAATACTTAATTTACTGGAAAAATACTGAAAGAGATTGTTTATTGTCATTCTATTGTAAGACGTTACGTCTTACACTTCATGTGTCGCCGATACCGGTACTGGACTTTTGAAGGAGCAAGACTATGCAAGAGAACATTCTGAATGCATTTACCGAACAGGCTAAAACTATGTACGAGCCAATGGCGAAGTTTAATAGTTTGTTTGTCAGCAATATGGAGAAGTTGACCGAATTTCAACTGAATGCGATTAAGTCTTATGCGGAGATGAGCATCGATCAGATGAAGAAAGCGTCTGAAGTGAAAGACGTTGACTCAATGCAGTCCTACACTGCCGCTCAGGCAGAAAGCATGTCGGCTATGAATAAAAAAATTATGGATGACGCCAAGGCGCTGTCCGATATGGCCATGGAGTTCAAAACTCAGGTAGAAGGCGTTATGGAAGAGGCCCGCTCTTCTGCTGCTGCCACTGCCAGTACCAAACCGGCAGCCAAAGCCAAGTCTGCAGCCTGATATTGTCTGATATCAAAGGCCACCACCCGGTGGCCTTTTTTAATTCAACCGGCTTTATTTTTACAGGTAGATTATGACCGCGCCAAAGGAATCCATAGAAAACATCGAAAAGGCAGTCAGTGATTTTTATGATATGGCAGGCCACATGGCCGAACATTACGGAAATGTTTTGACCAAAGCCATCAGCCGTCCGACTTCCGCCGAGGATCCTGCCGCCTCAGTACTGACTGATTTCTCAGAAGCCATGCGTGAGTTTGGTGATGCACTGGCGAAAGACCCTGGCAGGGTGATGGCGACCCAGATGGGAATGCTGAAAAAACAACAGGAAATATACCAGACGACAGTGCTCAGATTTTTGGGTAAGCAAAGCGAAGATGTTGTTTGTCCTGAGCAGGGTGACAAGCGCTTTAAAGACGGTGAATGGACGGAGAATCCGGTCTTCGACTATATCAAGCAGCTCTACCTGCTGCAGTCGAACTCCCTGATGGACATTATTAAAAATACTGATGGCATCAGCGAGCATGCCAGGCAGAAAGTGGAATACCTGGTGCGCCAGTATGTTAATGCGCTGGCACCGAATAATTTCCCGGGACTGAACCCGGAAGTTATCCGTAAAACCATGGAAACCGGTGGTGCTAATCTGCTCAATGGGATGGCACAGCTGATGAAAGATATGGACGACAGCGTGCAGGGTGCACTGAACGTCGCCATGACAGATACCAGTGCTTTTCAGGTTGGGCGCAATATCGCGGTAACCCCGGGTAAGGTGGTTTATCAGAACGATATTATGCAGCTGATTCAGTATACGCCAACCACAGAAAAAACGTTTAAGCGACCGTTGCTGGTCGTGCCGCCATTTATTAATAAATATTATATTCTCGATCTGCGTGAGGAAAATTCCTTCCTTAAGTGGCTGACCGATCAGGGACACACAGTATTCTGTATTTCCTGGGTTAACGCTGGTCCTTCTCTGAAAGATAAGGGCTTTGATAATTATGTGCTGGAAGGCCCGGTCGCTGCCATTGATGCGATTGAAAAAGCCACCGGTGAAAAAGAAGTTAACGCCATTGGTTACTGCGTCGGTGGTACCTTGCTTGCAACGACCCTGTCTTATTTGCAGAAAAAGCGCCGTGACTGTATTAAGTCCGCGACCTTTATGGCGACGCTTATAGATTTTTCCATGCCGGGTGAAATCGGCGTTTTCATTAATGAAACGGCTATCTCCGCGCTGGAAAAACAGATGAATATGCTGGGCTACTACGATGGCCGACAGATGTCGTTCAGTTTTAATACCCTGCGCGAGAATGATCTGTTCTGGTCATTCTTTATCAATAATTACCTGATGGGTGAGCGTCCGGCAGCCTTTGATCTGTTGTACTGGAATACTGACAGCACGAACCTGCCGGCGCGTATGCACGGTTACTATCTGCGTCATATGTATCTGTACAATGAGCTGGTCGAAAAAAATGTGATTGAGCTGGACGGCGTGAAGATAGATATCAGCGCCATCAAAGCACCGGCTTATTTCGTCTCTGCAGCCCAGGATCATATTGCGCTGTGGAAGGCGACGTACAAAGGTGCGCAGGTACTTGGTGGCGCGAAGAATACCCGCTTCGTTCTGGGTGGCTCCGGGCACATTGCCGGGATTGTTAACCCACCGGTTAAAAATAAATACGGCTTCTGGACCAACGACAAATTGCCGGCTGATCCGGATGAATGGTATCAGGACAGTGAGCGGCATGATGGCTCGTGGTGGTCTGACTGGCAGAAGTGGGTACTTACCCAGGGGGATATGGACGAAATTCCTGCGCGCCAGCCGGGCAGTGGGGAGCTGGAGGTTATTGAAGATGCGCCGGGCAAATTTGTGCGCCAGCGGATCATCGATGTGTTGCATAAGTGACGCTGCTCTCAATCCTTAAACAGCAGATTCTGCAATACTCCTAACGGCGCATAATGCGCCGTTTTTGTTTTTGTCACTTTCGGTTATGATGCTGACTGCATTCAGTTGTAAGGATTTTTCGTGTCTGCGTTTGATCAGGAATCCATAGTTTATGGGGTGATCCGCCATGCCCCCGCCGCCGACGAGTTTACCGCCCGGCTGCAGCGTCGCTCTAATCTGAGTGCGATACAGGCTTTGCCTTCCGGTGTTGATGACGACTGGTCACTGCTGTGCCGGGAAATGTTCTCCATGCCTGGCGATGATATTTTCAGCGGTACTTACCATACCCAGTTGATTCAGTTCGCGGCCTCGTACAAGGCCGTGGAGTATGAATGGGAACATTGGCTGCGCCAGTTTGAAACTCTGCTGAAGAGTATGTACTGGGTTTCAGCCACGATTCATCTGGAAACCGAGTTATCGGGTAAGCATACCTTTAACTGGCACGCGGAGCTGGGCCATGCGCCATCCGATGCCGAACTGCGTATGAACTGTGAATGGGAACGGGAGGCCGGCTTTGCCGTCTGATGATTTCCGCCCGACCACGGAATTTGGTCAGCCACCGGAGGACGAAAGCCCTCAGGATGGCGTGATTGAAGTACCGTACCAGCGTCTAAGCAGCGAGGCGCTGGATGCCATTCTGGAAGAATTTGTGACCCGCGAGGGCACGGATTACGGGGATTACAGCTATTCTCTGGCCGATAAAAAGGCCCATGTCCTGCGCCAGCTGGAACGATCAGAGGCGACACTTTTATTTGACCCCGCCAGCCAGACCTGCCACATTGAAATGGTACAGGTACTTCGCCGTCATGGCTGGGCTGGTGGTTCCGATGAATGATATTCAGCATCAACAGATTAAGCGCAGAATACGTCAGGCCGTTGGTGATATTGATGCAATGAAAGCACAGTTGGCAGAGATCCGCCGCTGTTGTGAAGCGCTGGCCGGTACCATGCGCCAGATTCGGGAAGAATCAGAGAACGCCCGTCAGAAGGTGGTCAAAGAACGTGAACTGGCGGAGCGTAAAAGGCAGATGAAACGCGTCGTCTGACCCCGTCATTCCACCCCAAACAATCCCAACCCATCTTTTATTTCCAGGGCTGACTGCTCGCAATGGAATGATATGTCGGTGCTTCAGCGCGCCTGCGCTGAGTGCTGCTTTTATTCTGTCAGTTGCGGCGGCAGTTTCCGTCGCACCATATCCCGCAACAGAAATCTTCCGGGCCACAGGGCTTCAGCCACGCCAGCTGATACCGGCAGGCTGTCACCGCTGATCTGAGCTGCCAGCAGTGCCGCACACAGAGGGCCTGATGCCAGTCCGCGGGAGCCGTGCCCGATATTCAGCCATAAGCCATTGAGATTCGGAACAGGCTTCGCCGGAATACGTTTGGCGTTCTGCACCATGGGCGAATAGGTGCGGATAAAGGCCCGGGTATCGGGCACTGGACCTGTCATGGGCAGATAGTCCGGCGTGGTACAGCGGAAGCCAACGCGGCCGCCCTGAACGGCATCCAGCCGGGAATTGTCAGCCAATTGCTGCCATTGCGGACCGAAATCACTCAGGTGATTCAGATTGGTCTGATGATCCGTGTCACGCAGGCTGTTTTCATCATCGCGCAGGTTATAGGTTGCTCCGAGAACCAGCCGGCCGTTTTGCGCCGGGGCCATATAACTGCGGCCACACAAGACGGTATTCAGAGCAGGGGTCAGCTCTGGTCTGAGATAGCTCAGCTGGCCGCGAATAGTTTTCACCGGCAGGTAGGCGTCAGGTAAAAGTGACTGCGCATCTGCGGCGGTACAGATAACCAGTTGATCAAAGGTCCATTGTTGGCTTCGCTCTGTGACCGTGCGGTCATCAGAGGCTTCTGCTGCCGCTGCAAACTGCCAGCCGTGTTCAGCTTTTTTCAGGCCGGATACCTGGCCCTGCACAAAACGGATACCGCTGTGCTGCAGCAGGGTTTGGCAAAGGTCTGCGGGGCTGACCCAGCCGGCCTGTGGAAAGAAGAGACCGCCGCGCTTCTGTTCGCTGCCGGCCAGCTTTGATGCCTGCTGCTGATCAAGGGCATAAACCAGCTCTTGCGGCATGGCCCGGGCAGTACTGAATTTCTGTTGGCGCTGCTGTTCTTTGTCGTCGTACGCCAGCTGCAGCACACCGCATTGCTGCCAGTATGGGTTATTACTATCGCCACGACCAAGAATGCGGCTCATGGTATTCACCGCCAGCTGAAATGCCTGCAGATAAAAATCGGTATGAATGGCCTGATCATTGGCCGCCAGTTTGACGTAAAGACCGCCCTGGGGGTTACCGGACGCCGCCTGAGCAATGCCGCGCTGATCAAACACGGTCACCTCAAAGCCACGGTCAGCCAGAGCGCGCGCGGTCGTAGCGCCCGCCAGACCCGCGCCAATAACCGCAATACGATGCCCGCGCTGAATCGCCGGCGCGAGTTGCCATGGGCGAATAACGGCTTCGGCCGGCTGTTCCGGCCCATTGCGGCGATTGTAATAGCCACACACCATTTCGCGTTTACGCCCATACCCTTTTACCCGTTTTACACCAAAGCCTGCGCCCAGCAGACCACGGCGCACCAGACCGGCAGCGGTGAAGGTGGCGACGCTGGTCAGTGTCAGCGGATCATGTCTGTGCGCGGCCGGGCTTGTTAACAGGCTCAGGCGGCGCATGCCCGCGAACAGCTCTTCATTCCACATCGTTGGGTTTTTGGATGGGGCAAAGCCATCCAGATACCAGGCGTGAACCGGGCCGGTGAGTTGTGCCAGGGCGCTTTTTACGTCATCGAAGATCAGAGTCAGGCTGATGCGTTCTTCCGGCCATTGCAGTACATGAAATCCTGCGACCGGTAACGGATATTGTTCGGCCAGTTTGCTGCTCAGTTCCTGCAGTTCAGGCCAGAGCGCCAGCGCCTGTTGCAGCTGTTCCCGGGTCATGGGGAATTTTTCAATGCTGGTGAAGTGCAGCCAGCGGTGCTCATCTTTGTGGTTCTGATGTTGGCGCCAGCTTTGCCAGGTCATGAGGAAATTCAGCCCGGTGCCGAATCCGGTTTCAGTGATACAGAAGCTGCCTTGCCAATCAGCCCAGCGTTCAGGCAAACCATTATGCTGCAGAAAGACGTAACGGCTTTCTTCCAGTCCGTTTTCGACAGAAAAATAGGGATCGTCAAATTCAACCGAAACCGGCTGGCCATCGTCGCGCCAGCTCAGCTCGGGTGCCTGGGGGAAAGAAAGCGGGTCGGGCAAGGTAAACTCCGGCAGCTGCATGTATGATGAGCGCATGATAACCGAAATTTTTGCCATTATGGCGCCGGTGTTGGTCTGTGCCTGCATTGGTTTTTTCTGGGCCCGTCGCGGCCATGGCTTTGATGCCGAATTTATTTCCCGCTTAGTGCTGAATGTCGGCGCCCCGGCTCTTATGCTGTCGGTGTTAAGCTCGGTGGAAATTGACCTTACTGCCTTCCGTCAAACGGCGCTGGCCTGCGTTCTGGTGGCGCTGATGATGGCCCTGCTTGGTGTTGTGATTCCCCGTATGGCGGGTCACGACGTGCGGGCATATCTGCCATCTTTTGTTTTTCCTAACGTCGGTAATATGGGCCTGCCGGTTTGTATGCTGGCGTTTGGTGATGAAGGTCTGGCGCTGGCACTGGCATTTTTTATGGTGCTGTCGATTGCGCATTTTCCTGCCGGAATATTATTGGCGGGCGGGCGTTCGGCTGGTGGGGTGGCGGGCCTGTTTAAAATGCCGGTGCTGTATGCCATTTTTATCGGCCTGCTTCTGTTGTGGCAGGGCTGGCGTTTGCCGCCACCGATTGAAAATTCGGTCAGGCTGATCGGTGGTATGACCATTCCGCTGATGTTGATTACGCTGGGCGTGTCTTTGCAAAGGCTGCAGGTCAAACAATGGAAACAGGCGCTGGCGTACAGTGTGCTGCGAATCGGTGGCGGTCTGTTGGTGGGCTTGTTTGTGGTGTGGTTGCTGGATATGCAGGGCGTAGGCCGCGGTATTGTGCTGATTCAGGCATCCATGCCGGTGGC
Source organism: Thalassolituus sp. UBA6592 (assembly GCF_002433655.1). Taxonomy (NCBI): domain Bacteria; kingdom Pseudomonadati; phylum Pseudomonadota; class Gammaproteobacteria; order Oceanospirillales; family Oceanospirillaceae; genus Thalassolituus; species Thalassolituus sp. UBA6592. Next base: position 28,369 of record NZ_DJIO01000111.1, read on the forward strand.
GGTATTTAATTACCTGTTTGCCGAGCGTTATCAGCGTCAGCCGGAAGCCGTGGCAGGCATGGTAGTGATGTCGACGCTGATGTCGTTTGCCACGGTTCCGCTTTTGTTACTGTATCTTCTTTGAACCGTTGTAAGCGCTTAAAGCGTTTTTGTTCTTATTTGTGTCCGTGGTGATTATTCGGCAGGTTCAACGACGGTCACGGCGTTAATAACGATATCTTCCATAGGTTGATCGCGCGGGCCGGTGGCCGTGGTGGCGATCGCGTCGACAACGTCCATGCCTTTGGTCACCTTACCGAACACCGCGTAACCAAAGTCACGCACGCCATTGTCCAGGAAACGGTTGTCTTTTACGTTAATAAAAAACTGGCTGGTGGCGCTGTCAACGCTGCGGGTACGGGCCATGGAAATGGTGCCGCGCAGATTCTTCAGGCCATTGTCGGCTTCGTTTTTAATCGGTGGTAGGGTAGCTTTCTGACGCATGTCCGGGGTAAAACCACCGCCCTGAATCATAAAGTCTTTAATTACCCGGTGAAATATCGTGCCGTCATAGTGTTTGCTTTCGACATAGGTCAGGAAGTTGTCGACGGTGATGGGGGCTTTGCTGCGATCCAGCTGCAGTTCAATGTCACCGGCGCTGGTGTCCATCAGAATGGTCACTGTGTCGGCGTCTTCAGCCTGTGCCGATGGCAGCATCGATAATGCGATGGCAACGCTGGTGGCAATGGTGATAGCGACAGATTTTAAGGTTTTACCGAGCATGCTGTTCTCCGTTCATTATGTTGGCCGCGCTGGTAATCCTGAGTGATTACAGCAGGGTTTGCGGCCAGTAAAAAGGGGAGCTATGCTCCCCCGTATTCAATCGCTGATACTCAGGACCAGCCGCTGTTTTTACGTCCGCGGATGGAAGGCAGAATCAGGCCGGCAATAATACCCAGCACCACAAGGCCGCCACCATACAGCAGGAAAGTGCGCTGACGGTGATCGGACAGGCTTTCGTTTTCTGCGGTCAGTGTTTCCAGACGGATTTCCAGATCCTGATTGCGCTGAGTGAGTTTTTTCACCTTCTCATCCAGGGTCAGGGCATTTTCAGAAATGTTGGTGATGCGTTCCAGTTGCTGTTCCAGATCTGAGTTCTCACGACCAAGACCAGAGCGTTCGCTTTTCAGGCGTTCCACTTCGGCCTGAAATTCTGCTTTCTGATTCTGCGCGGTTTCCAGTTCAGCCTGCAGCTTTTCCAGTTCACGGTTGGCCAGAATCAGTTTTTCTTTTGCCACCGGTTCAGTTTCCAGGAAACGGGTCAGAACCCAGCCTTCGATGCCTTTATCGGTTTTCACTTTGGTGTAACCGGTGGCTTCATCTTCAGAAATAAAAATCAGATGCTCGCCGCTTTGCAGGGCTTTAAGGATACGGTATTCCTGACTTGGGCCAGAGCGCAGCTGCAGCCACAGAGTATCGGTGACATAGCGTTTTTCCACCGCCTGAGCGGCAGCAGAGGTGAGTACCAGGGCGAAAACAATGAACAGTTTTTTCACGATAAACTCCCTCAGAATACTTTTTTGAACGGCTTCACGATGACCTGCTGGTAAACACCGGCAGCGACATACGGATCTTCGTCAGCCCAGCTCTGTGCTTCCTGCAGTGAGGCAAATTCGGCAACGACCAGGCTGCCGGTAAATCCGGCTTCGCCCGGATCTTCTGAATCAATGGCCGGGTGTGGCCCGGCCAACAGCAGGCGGCCGGCATCGGATAAAATCTGCAGGCGTTCAAGGTGCGCAGGGCGTGCTGATTTACGTTGTTCAAGAGAGCCGGGAACGTCCTGGCTGATAATCGCATACCACATGCTTACTGCTCCTCATGATTCATATAGCGGTACAAAAATAAAGACTGGCCGATAATAAAAAGGATGGTCAGTCCGAGCAAACCAAAGAGTTTGAAATCGACCCATAATTCTTCTGAAAAAGTATAGGCAACGTACAGATTGGCCAGACCACTGACCACAAAGAAGGCAACCCAGGCATAGCTGAGGCGTGTCCAGACGTGATCAGGTAAGGTCATAGCCTGTTCCATCATACGCTGGATAAGCGATTTTTCTGTGAACCATTGCGTGCCAAGAAATGCCGCAGCAAACAGCCAGTTAACGATGGTTGGTTTCCACATCAGAAATTCTGCGTTCTGGGATATCAGGGTGGCGCCACCCAGAATAACCACCAGTGCCAGGGTAACAAGGTGCATTTTTTCCACTTTGCCGGTGGTAACACGCAGATAAATCACCTGAATAATGGTCGCCGGAATAAGCACGCCCGTGGCGATAACAATGGGTTTGGTCGCTTCCAGTGTTGCCACCATCTCAGGTGACAGCAGTGGCGAGACAGCGCTGATCAATTCAGGTGCCCATTTGTAGACAAGGAAAAAGATAACAATAGGCAGAAAATCAATGAGTAACTTCATTCGCTTAGTGGCTTCACTCTTATTACAATGGTGAGAGATTATGGCGTAACCGGGAGATAGCGTCCACGTGATATCCGATATTGATCTGCATTGCCATTCCACCGCATCTGACGGCAAATTAGCGCCGGAAGATCTGGTAGCGCGTGCAGCCGAGCGTGGCATCCGCACTCTGGCGATTACCGACCACGATACCGCCGAGGGGTTCCGCCGCGCACAAAGCAAAGCCAGAGAACTTGATGTTCGTCTCATACCTGGCATCGAATTGTCCTGCGTCTGGGGTGGTATTACTGTGCATCTGGTCGGGCTGAATTTCGATCCGGACAGTGAGGCGATGCAAAAAGCCGAAGCGATTCAGGCTGATGCCCGCGCTAAACGCTCTGAAGTGATTACTGAACGTCTGAGTAAGCGACTGAAGCATGAGATCAATCTGGCTGACGTGCAGGCTTATGCCGGTGGTGACCAGGTCGGACGCCCACATTTTGCCCAATATCTGATTGACCGCGAATTAGTGCCATCCATGAACATCGCCTTCAGTAAGTATCTGGGCGCTGGCAAACCAGGTGATGTTAAGACCGGCTGGCCGGAACTGGCGGATGCGGTGGAATGGATTGTTCAGGCTGGCGGTATTCCTGTTGTTGCCCATGCGCATCTGTATAAAATGACGCGTACCAAATTACGTCACTGTCTGACTGACTTTATCGACGCCGGCGGGCGGGCGATCGAAGTCGCCTATGGTCAGATGGATAATAACCAGCGTGGCCAGATGAGCCAGCTGGCGAAAGAATTCGGGCTGATGGGTTCCTGTGGCAGTGATTTTCACGGCCCCAACCGTTTTGGTCTGGATCTGGGCGTGATGCCGTCATTCCCGAAAGAGATTACCCCCGTCTGGCACAGCTGGCAGGACGCCGTCTGATTCTGCTGTGTGCCGGATATCTGCCGTTCACTGATGAGCGGTGTAAGGAGCTATTGTGAGCCAGTTTTTTCAGATTCACCCCGAAACCCCGCAAAGCCGTCTGATCAAACAGGCAGCCGACATCATCCGTCAGGGTGGGCTGGGTGTTGTTCCCACCGATTGCGCTTATGCGCTGGCCTGCCGCATTGGCGATAAAAGCGCTACTGAGCGTGTTCAGCGCCTGCGTCAGTTAGGGCCGAAGCACAACTTTACTCTGCTGTGTCGTGACCTGTCGGAGTTGTCCACCTTTGCCAAAGTCGATAACACTCAGTATCGCCTGCTGAAAGCGCACACGCCGGGTGCTTTCACCTTTATTCTGCCGGCCACCCGTGAAGTGCCACGTCTGCTGATGCATCCGAAGAAGCGCACTATCGGTATCCGTGTGCCGGAAAATGCCATCGCCATGGCTCTGCTGGAAGAAATGAACGAGCCGCTGATGACCAGCTCGCTGATTATGCCCGGTGACGATATGCCACTGTCGGACCCTTACGATATCCGCGATACGCTGGAGCACCATGTGGATCTGGTGATTGATGGCGGTTACTGCGGTTTTGAAGCCACAACCGTGGTTGATATGACCGATGAAGTGCCGCTGGTGACGCGTCAGGGCGTAGGCGACGCTTCGGCCTTTCTCTGAGTCGTGTGCCGGTTCAGAGCATAACCGGCAAACATTCTTCTGCCAAAGGCAGCTTTCAGGGGCAGGAAATTTGCCCCTGATTCCCACCCAGGACTGAAACCTGAGGCCAAAAACGGTATTATTCGCGCTTTACGATCTACGAGTAGTAACCAGTATGAGCAAGAAGCGCGTTTTAACCGGGATCACAACCACAGGCACCCCCCATCTCGGTAACTATGTTGGTGCCATTCGCCCGGCCATCGAAGCCAGCCGTGATACCAGCAACGAAACCTTTTATTTCCTCGCCGATTACCATGCTCTGATCAAGAGTCAGGATCCTGCCGCTGTGCACCAGTCCGGCAAAGAAATCGCTGCTACCTGGCTGGCACTCGGACTGGATACCGATAACTCCACCTTTTATCGTCAGTCGGATGTCCACGAAATTCCGGAACTGACCTGGATACTCAACTGTGTCTGTGCCAAAGGTCTGATGAACCGCGCGCACGCTTACAAAGCCTCAGTGGATGCCAACCTTGCTGAAGGCGAAGATGCCGATAAAGCAATCACCATGGGGCTGTTCAGCTACCCGGTACTGATGGCTGCTGACATCCTGATGTTTGGTGCCAACGTGGTGCCGGTCGGCAAGGATCAGATCCAGCACGTGGAAATGGCCCGTGACATCGCTCAGCGCTTTAACCATATTTTCTGCAAAAAACAGCCGCTGCTGACTCTGCCGGATTATCAGGTCGACGATAACGTCGCCGTTCTGCAGGGGCTGGACGGCCGTAAGATGAGTAAGAGTTACGGCAATACCATTCCGCTGTTTCTGACGGAAAAGCAGCTGCAGAAGCACATTAACAAGATCAAAACCAACCTGCTGGAACCCGGCGAGCCGAAAGATCCGGACGATTCCGTGGTGTTCCAGATCTGGAAAGCATTTGCCAATGCAGAACAGACGGCGGAAATGCGTCAGGCATTTGCTGACGGCATTGGCTGGGGCGATGCCAAGAAAAAACTGTTTGCCCTGATCAACGAAGAAATCGGCGAAGCCCGTGAGCGCTACAACGATCTGCTGGCGCGTCCGGCGGATATTGAAGCCGAGCTGCAGAAAGGCGCTGAAAAAGCCCGTGCCATCAGCAAGCCTTTGCTGGAGCAGGTACGCGAAGCCGTTGGCATTTTCAAACTGGCCTGATGCGGAGCCGATAAGTGGAACCACACAGACGGGTAGTGTCGGGCATGCGCCCGACCGGCAGTATTCACCTTGGTCATTATCACGGCGTACTGAAAAACTGGGTGCGCATGCAATATGAGTACGAGTGTTACTTCTTTATCGCTGACTGGCATGCGCTGACCACGGACTACGAAGACGTTGGCAATATCCGTGAATCATCACGGCGCATGCTGATTGACTGGCTGGCGGCCGGGGTTAATCCGGGCTCAGCCACGTTGTTTGTACAAAGTCAGATTCCGGAGCTGGCTGAGCTGCATCTGCTGCTTTCCATGGTAACGCCGACCGCCTGGCTGGAACGGGTGCCGGGCTATAAGGAAATGCAGGATAAACTGCACGACCGCAGCCAGGGCACTTACGGCTTCCTCGGTTATCCGCTGTTGCAGGGTGCCGATATTATGGCCTTCCGTGCCGGTGTCGTGCCGGTTGGAGCTGATCAGGAGCCGCACGTAGAAATGGCGCGGGAAGTTGCCCGTCGCTTCAACTACCTCTACGGCCGTGACGAAGGCTTTGAAGCTCAGGCAGAAGCCGCCATCCACAAGCTGGGCAAGAAGAGCAGTGCGCTGTATCGCCAGTTGCTGGATGCTCATCAGACTCACGGCGATGAAGACGCGCTGGAAACAGCAAGAGCGCTTGTACGTGAACGGGGCCGTCTGACACTGGCGGAGAAAGAACGTCTGCTGGGCTATCTGGAAGGATTGGGCAAAACCATTCTGACGGAGCCGCATTCTATCCTCACGGATACCGCGCGCATGCCGGGTCTGGATGGCGAAAAGATGTCCAACTCCGGCAACAATATTATCCGTCTGCGTGAAGACCCGGCCGAAGTCGAACGTAAAATCCGTACCATGCAGACCGACCCGGCGCGTATCCGTCTGTCGGACCCGGGTGAACCGGAGCGTTGCCCTGTGTGGGAGCTGCACCTGTTGTATTCGGATGACGATGCACAGCAGCAGGTACAGAACAAATGTCGTAATGCCGGCTGGGGCTGTGTGGAATGTAAGCAGCCGGTGGCGGAAGCCATTATTGCTGAGCAGGCGCCGATTCATGAGCGTGCTGCTCAGTACGAAGAAAACCCGGAGCTGCTGCAGCGTATTCTCAGCGAAGGGACAGAACAGGCCCGCGATGAAGTACGTGCCACTCTCAGGGAAGTGCGTGAAGCCATGGGGCTGACAGGAATCTGATATGACGGATCAGCGCGACGACAACAGTCCGCAGCAGGCGGAAGATGCTGCAGTACAAGCGGTTCAGGCGGAAGAGACTCAGCCAGAAGAGGCTCAGCCAGAAGAGACCCAGGCTGATGCTGAAAAAGCTCAGGCCGCGGCGGCGTTTGCGCGTATGTCCGGGTTAAGCGGTCAGCAGGAAATGCCATTTGCCCTGGTGCAAGGGCAGCCGATGACGCAGCTGCCACTGGATCTTTATATTCCGCCGGATGCGCTGGAAGTGATTCTCGAGCAGTTCGAAGGACCGCTTGATCTGTTGTTGTACCTGATCCGTAAACAGAACCTCGACATTCTTGAGGTGAACGTCTCGGAAATCGTCGATCAGTACATGGAATACATCAATATGATGCAGGCCATGCAGCTGGAGCTGGCGGGTGAGTATCTGGTGATGGCTGCCATGCTGGCGGAGATCAAAAGCCGCGTTCTGCTGCCACGTAACCGCGAAGACGGGGAAGAGGGCGAAGAAGAAGATCCACGCGCAGAACTGATCCGTCGCCTGCAGGAATACGAGCGCTTTAAAACTGCGGCGGAAGACATCGACTCTATGCCGCGGCTGGAACGTGATACCTGGCTGGCGGATGTGGATGCACCTGACCGTATTCAGGAACGGGTACATCCGGAAGTGGAAATGAAAGAACTCATGCTGGCATTCGCTGCCGTATTGCGCCGCGCTGAGCGTTTTGAGCACCACGAAATTCAGCGCGAACAGCTGTCCACGCGTGAGCGTATGAGCGATGTGCTGGAGCGCCTGAAGGGCGGTAATTTTATGGCTTTCCGCGCCTTGTTTGATCCGTCTGAAGGCAAACTGGGCGTAGTGGTGACTTTCCTGGCCATTCTTGAGCTGGTGAAAGAACAGCTGATTGATATTGTGCAGCAGGAAACCTTTGGCCTTATTCATGTCAGAGCCCGTGACACCAAGACAGCAGATGGCCCGTCCTATAACGAATTTATGACTCACAGCAGCGACGGCCAGGGCAATGGCCAGGATGTGGAAGAAGGCGGAGTGAAGGAATGACGCAACCGTTAAAAAATATTCTTGAAGCCGCTCTGATGGCTGCTGGTGGGCCATTATCCCTCGAACGCATGCAGTCATTGTTCGAAGAGGATGACATTCCGGCGCCGCAGGCAATCCGTGACGCTCTGACCGAACTGAAAAATGACCTGCTGGGGCGCGGTATTGAACTGACGGAAGTCGCCTCCGGCTTTCGTTTTCAGGTGCGTACCGAGGTCGCTCCCTGGGTGGCGAAACTGTGGGATGAGCGTCCGCAGCGTTATTCCCGGGCATTGCTGGAAACGCTGGCGCTGATTGCCTATCGCCAGCCGATCACCCGGGGCGATATCGAAGACGTCCGTGGCGTTGTTGTCAGCTCAGGTATTATGAAAACTCTGCTGGAACGTGAATGGGTACGGGTGGTCGGCCATCGTGATGTACCCGGACGCCCGGCCATGTATGCCACCACCAAAGAATTTCTCGATTATTTCGGCCTGAAAAGTCTGGAAGATCTGCCATCCTTAATGGAAATCCGCGAGCTGGACGACGCTAACCGTAAACTGGAGCTTGGCGACGACGCGGAGGCGCGTAAAGAACCGGATAAGGAATACGAATTCCGCACGGACGAAGAAGTCGCACAACGTGGTGCGGACGTACTGGCGGAAACCGAAGACGATCTGGCAGCGGCCAAATCCATGGTCGACCGGGTGGAGAAAAACCTGTTTCATCGCGATGACGATGAAGAGGATGCCGGGGCTGGTGAAGGCGGCGAAAAACGCGCTGGCCGCAGCATTGGTGATCTGCTGGCAAGACTGGAAAAGTCCGCTCAGGAAGAGGCTGCTGAAAATCCGCCACAAGACAATCCACCTCAATACAAGGATGAGTCCGGTGAGGTGGCTGATTCTCTTCCAGATGCGACAGCTGATTCGCAGGATGATCAGCAAGCTGGCAGTGAAACTGAGCAGGCGTCAGAGTCTGAGGATGTTGCGCCGGCTGATGATGAAAAATCGCTGCACAACGAATCTGTACTGTCGGATGACGATGCTGAAGCGTATGATGGCGCCCCTTCTGATTCCAGGCTGACTGAAATATCGGGTATTGAGTCAGAACCGGGCTTCGGGCCTGGGTTTGGGGGAGAGTCGGGGGCCGAGTCTGAGCAGGAATCTGTAGAGGATTCCGACGAAGACAGTGAAAGCAGCCCGGAAGGAAGCCCAGAAACCGGTCCAGAAACCGTGGGTATGGAACCCGAAACAGAATTATCGGGCAGTGCGGATGATGATCGTACGTCCGGTTACAGTGTGGCAGGCACAGCGCCATCCATGTTTGGCAGTGTCGCGCCCAATGAAGAATCCCGTACCGCTGACGATGTTATGTCGGGTACGGAAGACAGTAACCAGAGCTCTGGTGCCGCATCGTCGGAAGATGACGACGCAGAGACAGGTGAGGAAGAACGAACCTGATGAACGAACGTATTCAAAAATTACTGGCCGTAGCTGGTGTGGCTTCCCGTCGGGAAGTGGAACGCTGGATTGCTGACGGCCTTGTTACCGTTAATGGTAAAAAAGCTCAGCTGGGCGACCGCGCTACGCGTTTCGATGAGATCCGTGTGGAAGGCCGCGTTATCAATCTGGAAGATGCCGGCACCAGCCGCCGCGTGCTGGTGTACAACAAGCCAGTCGGTGAAGTCTGTACCCGTAACGACCCGGAAGGTCGTCCAACGGTGTTTGACCACCTGCCAAAAACCAAAGGTGAGCGCTGGATTAACATCGGCCGTCTGGACATCAACACCAGTGGTCTGCTGTTGTTCACCACCGACGGTGATCTGGCTAACAAGCTGATGCACCCATCCTCTGGCGTCGACCGTGAATACGCAGTGCGTATCCGTGGCGATGTGGATGAAGCCATGATTGAACGTCTGAAAGAAGGCGTGCTGCTGGAAGACGGTCTGGCCAAATTTACCGATGTGCGCTTCTTTGATGGCGAAGGTCAGAATAAGTGGTATCACGTGGTACTGATGGAAGGCAAAAACCGCGAAGTGCGTCGCTTGTGGGAAAGCCAGAACGTTGCGGTAAGTCGTCTGAAGCGCGTGCGTTATGGTTGTATTTTCCTGCCATCCAATGTGCCGGTCGGAACCTGGGTTGAACTGAGCCAGCGTGAAGTGAACGACCTGTCGGATCTGGTTGGTATGGAACGCAAGAAAACCAAGCGCATGGTTGGCCGCGAAAAGGAACAGTTCCAGCGTGTGGCCAAGCGTCAGAAAGTGCGTCAGAGCGTAACGGCGAAACGCACGACCAAGCCAAAAGAAAGACAGAAAAAGAAAATCTGATCTTTCTCTGCCCATCCTTTGGCACGGGTCATCAGGACTGGTTTTGCAGAAAAGAGGCTTTGCAGAAACCGGGCTTTGAAAAACAGGCTTTGCAGATAACAGACGCAAACAAAAACACCGGCTACTGCCGGTGTTTTTTTATGGGTAATGTGTTGCGGATGAAAATCAACGCTCAGCGCAGGTTTTTGGCCGTTGGCTGTGGCGGCAACTCAAACTCATCAGTGTCACACACCACGCGGTTACGGCCGTTGCGTTTTGCCAGATAGAGGGCGTCATCTGCGCGCTGTATCAGAGTGTCGGTGTTGTCATCTAGATTCATGGTAGCACAACCAATGCTGCAGCTGATCTGCAGTGTCCCTTTGCTGTTGCTGAATTCCAGTGCGCCGATGCTTTTACGGATACGTTCGGCAATACGCAGGGCGCCGGCACTTTCAGCGTTACTGAGCAGAATCAGAAATTCTTCGCCGCCATAGCGGAAGCACATGTCGGTCTGACGGATGCAATTGGTCATGCACATGGCTGCTTCTTTCAGTACCTGATCGCCCATGCTGTGGCCGTATTCATCGTTGACCAGTTTAAAATGGTCAAGGTCCAGCATCAGGATCGACAGGTTTTGAGAATGGCGTTTGGCCAGTTCCAGCTCGCGGTTCAGGGTGCGGTCCAGGGCAACCCGGTTACCGGCGCCGGTCAGCGGATCGCGGAAGGATGCAGCCAGAGCTTCGTGGTAACGCAGGGCATTGCGCATCGGATACACCAATGTCGACAGCAGCCCCTCTATGTTGGCCAGCTCATGCTCGCGGAAGCGGGTCGAACGATGGAAAACCAGATCGCCCATATAATCCTGATGGGTCTGTAATCGGTAGCTGGCGCTGTGCACGCTGGTACGGCCAAAGCTGATCAGCAGATTGTTACCGGTGTGGGTGAAACTCATACCGTCCACCAGTACCGCCTGCTGAATCTCATTGAAGAAGATTTCCAGCAGTTGCGACAGTTCCAGCGTTGTTTGCAGCTTACCTGCCAGACGCAGCAGTAGCTCGGGCCGGATATCCGGCCTTGTCGCCATCTCACCAAAGGATGTAACGACCTTATCGTCCTGCAGTTCTGCACGACCGTTGCTGTGTAACGGACTGACCATGGCTTACCTCGTCCTGCGAAAACATTACCTGACGGGTAATAAGCGATTTCTGTGCCAGAGTTTAATTTATTAAAAAGTCTATTTAAATCAATTAGTTAGTGGGATTCATACGGGCTGGGGAGCAGTTTGTTGACTATTTGACGAACGACTGTTTTTTGAAATCGCCAAGAAAATGGCTTGGAAGTGGCTGTCAGCAGACGGGCTGCTGACAGCTAACTGAGCGTCGAGGGGCTGTTCAGTGAGTGCTGACTGTTATTTGCTGACGGTTTCTGCCAGATCTCTGGCATTCAGCGCCTGACCTGTGGTGCCAATGGAAGCAGGGCTCATCAGATACAGATAGGCCGGCATGATGCTTTCCGCTTCAGGCACACTGGCCGGATCTTCTGCCGGATAGGCCATGGCACGCATGCTGGTGCGGGTGCCACCCGGATTGAGACTGTTCACACGCACCTGGCTGGTGTTCTCCAGCTCATCAGCCAGAACCTGCATCAGGCCTTCGGTGGCGAATTTCGAAACTGAGTAAGCGCCCCAGTAAGCACGGCCTTCACGGCCCACTGAGCTGCTGGTGAAGATAACAGAAGCATCCGCCGGTGCAGCCTGTAACAGCGGCAGCAGGTGTTTCATCAGGCAGAACTGGCCGTTGACGTTGATCTGCATAACTTTCTGCCAGGTATCCCAGTGGTATGTCTGCAGCGGTGCGCGTTGACCCAGAACACCGGCATTGAGCAGAACACCGTCCAGATGACCAAAATTCTCTTCAATGGCCTGTGCCAGTTGGCGGAATTTTTCTTCGTCGGTTTCTTCCAGATCAAACGGCAGCACAGCAGGCTGCGGCAGGTTTTCGGCTTCGATCAGATCGTAGGTGTCATTCAGGGCTTCCTGGGTACGGCCCAGCAGAATCACTGTGGCACCGGCGCGGGCATAGGTCAGGGCGGCGGTGCGTCCGATGCCGTAACCGGCACCTGTCACTAAAATGACGCGTTCCTGGAGTTGCTGGGTGTTTTCTACCATGTTGTTACCTTTTGTCTGACAGAATCCGGCCATTTCAGGCACGGGTTTGCAATGGCTGAACGGCAAAGCGGCAAACTCTGGTTGCCGCTTTGCCGCCGGGTTATTCGGGCAGCAGGGATAATAACGCCTGGGGCGTGGCAATATAACGGTCAGCCTGCCAGCTGGCCGGATCATCACCGTCTTCTATGTAGCCGAAGGTGGCTGCGATACTTAGCATGCCGGCTGCACGGGCGGCTTCGATATCGCGAATATGATCACCAACATACCAGCATTGTTCTGCGCTCAGGCCGAGATCATGGGCAGCTTTCAGCAGGGCGTCCGGTGCCGGCTTACGGTGTTCTACGTCTTCCGGGCAGACAACAACATCGCAGTGAACGCTGATACGAGGCAGTAACAGGTCGGTATAGAGACGCGGTTTGTTGGTGACGATGGCCCAGCGGATCTGTTGTTGTTCGAGAGCTGGCAGCAGGGTTTCAAAGCCCGGAAACAGGCGGGCGCGCTGACCGATCAGCTGTTCATAACGGTCAAGCAGACGTTGGCGCAGTGGCCAGGCCTGCGGGTCATCGCTGGCTACGTTCCATGTCAGGCAGGCAAGGGCGAGTCCACCGTTGCTGACCTGTTGGCGGATGGCATCATCAGTGAGTGGTGGCAGGTCGTCGTCCTGACGCAGGCTGTTTACCACATCGATAAAGTCCGGAGCGGTATCAGCCAGGGTGCCGTCGAGATCAAACAGAATCGCTGCAGGTTTTTGCATGAAAATATCCGCTTACTCAGCCGGTTTAACTGTGGCCATCAGGTAGTTCACGCTGACGTCGTGGTCTTTCAGACTGTAGATTTTGGTCAGCGGGTTGTACACCATGCCGGTCATATCGGTAACCTGCAGGCCAGCGCCACGACACCAGCGGGTCAGCTCGCTTGGTTTGATGAATTTGTGATAGTCGTGGGTGCCCGGGGTCAGCATCTTCATCAGATATTCCGCGCCGATAATGGCAAAGGCATAGGCCTTTGGATTGCGGTTGATGGTCGAGAAGAATATGTGGCCGCCTGGTTTCACCAGCTGATAGCAGGCGCGGATGATGGATTCCGGATCCGGCACATGTTCGAGCATTTCCAGGCAGGTGACCACGTCATAGCTCTGCGGCTGTTCGCTGGCCAGCTGTTCCACAGTAATGTGGCGGTAATCCACTTTAACGCCGGATTCCAGCGCATGCAGTTTAGCGGTGGTGAGGTTGGCTTCGCCCATATCGATGCCGGTGACGTCGGCGCCGCGCTGAGCCATACCTTCACTGAGAATGCCGCCGCCACAGCCAACATCGAGCACTTTTTTGCCTGCCAGAGGAGCAATGCTGTCGACGTAGTTGGTACGCAGCGGGTTGATTTCGTGCAGCGGCTTAAACTCGCTTTCAGTATCCCACCAACGGGTTGCAGCGCTCTCGAACTTGGCGATTTCTGCCTGGTCAACGTTGGTGCTGTGATTCTGTTGCATAGTGTTTCCTGAATCGTTTCGTATAAACAGCGGGCTTCAGCCTGCTTTGATTTTGGTTGCCCAGATACCGGCTTCAGCGCGGATCTCAGCTTCATTCAATGTGGTCAGCTGGCCATCTTTCAGCAGCAGTTTACCCGCGACCCATACATGGCTTACGTGGCGGCTGCTGTCGGTATAAACCAGCTGGGACACCGGATCGTAGAGCGGCTGTTGGGCGATATCGCTCAGCGATACTGCCTGAATATCGGCCCATTTGCCCGGCTCCAGTGAGCCGGTCTGATCTTCCAGGCACAGTGCCCGGGCGCCACCCATGGTCGCCATATAAAGTGCTTTGGCCGCTGGCACTGCTGCGGCATCTGCGGCGACGGCTTTAGCCAGCATGGCGGCGGTTTTCATTTCGCCCTGAATATTGAGGTCGTTGTTGCTGGCAGCGCCGTCGGTACCCAGTGCGACGTTGATATCGCTGCTCAGCAGCTGGTGCGCGGGGCAGAAGCCACTGGCCAGTTTCAGGTTGGATTCCGGGCAGTGGACAACCGAGGCGCCGCTATGTTGCAGTATGGCGATATCTTCCTCGTTGATTTGCGTCATATGCACGCAGCTCAGGTTATCCGTCATAAAGCCAAGGTCAGCGAGGCGTTTGACCGGGCGGCAGCCGAATTTATCCATGCTTTCCGCTACTTCAAAGGCCGTTTCGTGAAGGTGAATCTGTACCGGCATATTGAGCTGGTCAGCTAAGGTTTTGATTTGCCGCAGCGGGCCGTTGGAAACTGTATAAGGCGCGTGGGGACCGAGACCGAAGGTCAGCAGGTCGTGATGCTTGTAGCGGTCGTGTACAGACAGCGCCTTCTTGATGTACTCGTCGGCGTTCTGAGCAAAATTGGTCGGGAAGTCCAGAATCGGCGTAAAGCTGACGTGACGGATGGCAGCTTGCAGGGCAACGTCTGCCGCCGGGGCCGGGTAAAAATACATGTCAGCGTAGGTTGTGGTACCACATTTCAGCATTTCACTGATCGCCAGGCGGGTGCCGGCAGCCGCGAAAGCTTCATCTACCCAGCGGCCTTCCGCCGGCCAGATATGCTCCTGCAGCCAGGTCATCAGGGCCAGATCGTCAGCCATGCCCCGGAACAGTGACATGGCGGCATGACCATGGGCATTGATGTAGCCGGGCAACACCACCTGATCAGGCAATTCCAGTGTCTGAGCGGCGTCCGGGCCGGGTTCGTCAGCGGGCTGAATGGCCAGAATCCTGCCGTCCCGGATATAGACGGACTGATGTTCCAGTACAGACGCGGTGTCGTCTGTCATGGGAATGACCCAGCGTGCATTGAGCCTCAGGTCTGCCTGCATTCGTCGTATTCCTGTGCGATTGCTTTGGCTGGGATTATAAACGCACGGGGTGCTGGTGTCCCGGATCAATCATCCCGCAGAGTCTGTTCAGGCCTGTTAGGTATCTTGTTGATTTATGGTATGATTCGGCGGTTTATTCAGGGGCTGGTTGTGGCCGGCCCGACAATCACAAGGACAGAATCATCCGTGCCCCAAAATAACCGGGTGATCCGTACAGTACAGGCCGAAAATCTATGGGTGAGTTAGCCAAAGAAGTTCTTCCGATTAATATTGAAGACGAACTGCAGCAATCGTATCTCGACTACGCCATGAGCGTAATCGTGGGGCGGGCGCTGCCAGACGTTCGCGACGGTCTGAAGCCGGTTCACCGCCGGGTTCTGCACGCGATGAACGTGCTTGGCAATGACTGGAACAAGGCCTATAAAAAGTCTGCCCGTGTGGTCGGTGACGTGATCGGTAAATATCACCCGCACGGTGACTCCGCGGTATACGACACCATCGTGCGTATGGCGCAGGACTTCTCCATGCGTTACACGCTGGTGGACGGTCAGGGTAACTTCGGTTCCATTGACGGTGACTCCGCCGCAGCGATGCGTTACACCGAAGTGCGCATGGAAAAGATCGCCCATGAGATGCTGGCGGATATCGACAAAGAAACCGTCGACTGGGTGCCTAACTACGATGGCACGGAACAGATTCCGGAAGTTCTGCCAACCCGTGTACCGAACCTGTTGGTCAACGGCTCCTCCGGTATTGCCGTGGGTATGGCGACCAACATTCCGCCGCACAACCTGCGCGAAGTACTGACCGGCTGTCTGGCGCTGATCGATAATCCCGATCTGGATGTCGATGCACTGATGGAATATATCCCGGGTCCGGATTTCCCGACCGGCGCGTTCATCAATGGCCGTGAAGGCATTATTGAGGCTTACCGTACCGGTCGTGGCCGTATTTATCTGCGTGCCCGTCATATTTTCGAAGAGCATGAAAAGACCGGCCGTGTCAGTATCGTGTTCACCGAAATCCCATACATGGTGAACAAGGCCCGCCTGATTGAAAAAATTGCTGAGCTGGTAAAAGAGAAAAAACTGGAAGGCATCAGCGAGCTGCGTGATGAATCCGATAAAGACGGTATGCGTATCGTTGTCGACCTGCGTCGCGGTGAAGTGCCGGAAGTTATTCTGAACAATCTGTTCGCACAAACCCAGTTGCAGGGTGTGTTCGGTATCAATACTGTGGCATTGGTCGATGGCCAGCCTAAGATTCTGAACCTCAAGCAGCTGCTCGAAGCCTTTGTCACGCACCGTCGTGAAGTTGTGACCCGTCGTACCATTTACGATCTGCGTAAAGCCCGTGAGCGTGGCCACATTCTGGAAGGTCTGGCGCTGGCGCTGGCCAATATCGACCCGGTTATTGAACTGATTAAAAAATCTCCGACTGCTGCCGAAGCGAAAGAGCGCTTAGTCGCTACACCTTGGGCGCCGGGCGATGTGCTGGATATGCTGGAGCGTGCTGGCGAAGATGCCTGCCGTCCGGACGATCTGCCGGAAGAGTATGGATTCCGTGATGGTATTTACCATCTGTCTCCTGCGCAGGCGCAGGCCATTCTGGATCTGCGTCTGCAGAAGCTGACCGGTCTGGAGCATGAAAAGCTGATTGAAGAATATCAGCTGAAGCTGGAAGAAATTGCTGAATACCTGGAAATCCTGGGCAGTTCCGAGCGCCTGATGCAGGTGATCCGTGAAGAGCTGGAAGCCATCCGTGAAGAGTACGGTGATGAGCGTCGTACTGAAATCATCGCGCAGAAACGCGACCTGACCATGGCCGACCTGATTCCGGAAGAAACTCTGGTGCTGACACTGAGTCACGGCGGTTACGCCAAGACCCAGCCGATGGATACCTATCAGGCCCAGCGCCGTGGTGGTAAGGGTAAATCCGCGACCGCCGTTAAAGACGAAGATTTCGTTGAACGTATGCTGGTGGTGAACAGCCACGATACCGTACTGTGTTTCACCGATGCCGGTAAGGTTTACTGGCTGACGGTTTACGATATTCCGCAGGCTGGCCGTAACGCTAAAGGCCGTCCGATTGTGAACGTGCTGAACCTGTCGGAAGGTGAGCGCATCACCAGTATTCTGCCAGTGGATGAATACCGCGAAGATCAGTTTGTCTTTATGGCGACTGCCAACGGTACCGTGAAGAAAACCACTCTGGATCAGTTCAGTCGTCCGCGTTCTTCAGGCCTGATTGCCTGTGAGCTGGATGAAGGCGATTGGCTGGTAGGCGTTGCTATTACTGATGGCAGCCAGGACATTCTGATGCTGTCGGATGCCGGTAAAGCGGTACGCTTTAAAGAGTCCGATGTGCGTGCTATGGGCCGTACAGCCCGCGGTGTGCGTGGTATCAAACTGGGCGAAGGTCAGAAGGTTATCTCGCTGATTATCCCTGCTGAGGGCGGTACTGTACTGACTGCATCACAGCGTGGTTTTGGTAAGCGTACCGAAGTGACTGAATTCCCGACCAAAGGTCGTGGTACTCAGGGCGTTATTGCCATGGTGACCAGTGAGCGTAATGGGCCGTTGGTCGGTGCCGTACAGGTATTCGAAGAAGACGAAGTGATGCTGATCAGCGATCAGGGCACACTGGTCCGTACACCGGTGAAAGGCGTATCGGTACTGGGACGTAATACTCAGGGCGTTACGCTGATTAAAGTGGCTGAGAAAGAAAAACTGGTCGGTGTTGAGCGTATTTGTGAAGACGATGACGAAAGCCTGGAAGCGGTTGTGTCTGAAGGTCTGGAGGCAGATACCGATGCAGCAGCTGATGCAAATATGGATGCCGATACCAGTGTCGATGATGGTGAAGATGGTCAGGAAACGGAAGAGTAATGAGTCCTTTAGAAAATAACGCGCCGGAGCGCGCGGTTGCTGCGGCTGACGAAGTTGATCTGTTTGATTTGCTGGATGACTTGCAGGATAAGTGGTATTGGGCGCTTGGTGCTTTTCTGATCACTTTAGTGCTTGCCGTTGTTTACGCATACGTCGCTACACCTGTTTATCAGACGGAAGCCATTATCACCGATGTACCGCCGTCGAAATTGCTGGCATTTAATCAGCCGGCTTTGCGCAGCACGCTCAGTCTGACGGGTTCGGTGCAGGATAAAGCGGTTAGTGGTAATGACGATAAGTCGGTCATGTTGACAGACGAGGCGGTGTTCCAGCTGGATCCGGAAACAGCATTCAGCAGTGCCCGCTCAGTGATACGCTCCGCATCAACGCGCAAGGCTTTCTACAGTGAATTGCTGAAGGAGAATGCTCCCGAGCTGATGGCGCTTATTTTTTCGGCTGATCTTACAGAAGAACAGAATCTGGCCTATTTTCTTCAGCGCTTCAGTTTTACCGATCCAGGTAAAAACGACGGTGCAGATACGTATCTCTCTATACGTTTTGAGCTGGAGAGCAGCTCTCAGCTGGCGCGGGATGTACTGAATAAATACGTCGATTTTGCGCTGGCTCTGAACAAAAAGCGTGTACATGGCGAGTTTGATCAGAAGGTAAATGCCGAGCTGGATCTGACCAGAACCTGGGCGCAGAACTTCCGTACCGAGTATGAAGCGGATAAAGCCAGACGAATAGCGACACTGGAAGAAGCGGCGGATATCGCCAAAAGTATTGGCCAGACCCGTCCTTTCTATAATTCTAACGATATCGTCGTCAGCAGTGAGCCACCGCTGTATATGATGGGCGAAACTGCGTTACGGCGTGAGGCTGAGCTGTTGAAAAGCCGCTCCGGAAAAACATCGGAAGATGTGTTCGTTGCAGGACTGTCCGCTATCAACAATTACATTGCTGCCCTCGAGGGTGTCTCCGTGGACTGGTCAGGTGTGGATCTGGTTGAGATTGACCAGGCTGCTTTATTACCACTGAAGCCGGTTAAACCGCGTAAAGCTTTGATCGTTGCCGCAGGTGGCGTTGGTGGTTTGGTGCTTGGTGTTCTGGCCGCATTGCTGGCTGCTGCTTCCAGTCGTCACCGCAGACGCTCTGAACGCGCATAATTATCTGTATTACCTGGAAAAATCATGAGTCGAATTTTTAATTTCTGTGCCGGTCCAGCTGCTTTACCAACTGCAGTTCTGGAGCGCGCACGTGCGGAAATGGCTGACTGGCACGGTAAGGGCCTGTCCATTATGGAGATGAGCCACCGCAGTAAGGAATATGTATCGGTTGCAGAAAAAGCAGAGCAGGACTTACGCGATCTGCTGGATATTCCGGCAAATTACAAAGTTCTTTTTATGCAGGGCGGTGCCAGCAGTCAGTTCACTATGGTGCCTATGAACCTGTTCCGTGGCTCTGCTGATCAGTTCTGTGCGGATTACATCAACACCGGACAATGGTCGAAAAAAGCGATCGCCGAAGCGAAACGATTCGGTAAGGTCAATGTCGCTGCATCAACCGAGGCTGATAATTTTACCTCGGCGCCAGCACAAGGTGATCTGAAGTTATCGGCAGAAGCATCCTATGTGCACTATACCCCGAACGAAACCATCGGTGGCGTGGCATTCGATTACATTCCTGATGTGGGTGATAAGCCATTAGCGGCCGATTTTTCTTCCTGCATTCTGTCAGAGCCGTTGGATGTTTCAAAATTTGGTCTGATCTATGCGGGTGCGCAGAAGAATATCGGTCCAGCCGGCCTGTGTGTGGTGATTGTGCGTGAAGATTTGCTTGGTCAGACGATTCCGGGCACGCCAACCATGTTTGATTACAAGGTTGCTGCTGATAACGCCTCTATGTACAACACGCCACCGACCTATAGCTGGTATCTGGCGGGTCTGGTGTTTGAATGGCTGAAAGAGCAGGGTGGTGTTAAGGCGATGGCGGAGCTGAATCAGCGCAAAGCCAATAAGCTGTACGGTTTTATCGACGGCAATGATTTTTACGCCAACCCGGTTGCCATTAATAACCGTTCAAAAATGAATGTGCCGTTTACGTTGGCAGACGCATCCCTGGATAAACTCTTCCTGACTGAAAGCGAAGAAGCTGGCCTGTTGAATCTGGCTGGTCATCGCAGTGTCGGTGGTATGCGTGCATCCATCTACAACGCTGTCTCAGAAGAAGCCGTTGATGCATTGATCGCGTTTATGAGCGATTTTGCTAAAAAATATGGCTGATGCTCAGGCAATTAATCAGGTAAATATTCAGGTTACAGAAGGCATCAGGCACTATGGCTGACGGGCGCACAGAAGCACAGGAACTGGATGAACTGAGACAGCAGATTGATTCGCTGGATCAGCAGATTCAGTTATTGATCAACCAGAGAGCCCGCTGTGCTCAGGATGTTGCAGAAGTTAAGCAACGCTATGCTGCGCCGGGTAATAAGGTTTCTTTCTACCGCCCCGAGCGCGAAGCGCAGGTGCTGCGTAAAGTCATGGATCGCAATGAAGGACCATTGCCTGATGAATCCATGGCGCGACTGTTCCGTGAAATCATGTCGCAGTGTCTGGCGCTGGAAGAGCCACTGGAAGTGGCTTATCTCGGCCCGGAAGGCACCTTCACTCAGCAGGCAGCGGTTAAGCATTTTGGCCATGCCGTGCATTGTCGTGGCGAGGTTTCTATTGCCGATGTATTCCGTGAAGTTGAAAGTGGCGCGGCCAATTATGGCGTCGTGCCGGTAGAAAACTCCACGGAAGGTGTAGTAACACATACCCATGACAGCTTTTTTGATTCAAACCTGAAAGTCTGTGGTGAGGTGACGCTGCGCATTCATCACCATCTGCTGGTAAAAGATCCCGCGCAGGCGGTCAACCGGATTTATTCTCACGCCCAGTCATTGGGGCAGTGCCGTTTATGGCTGGATCAGCATTATCCGGGCATTGAACGCATCGCTGTCAGCTCAAACGCTGAAGCGGCAAGACGTGCCAGTCAGGAAACGGATTCTGCGGCCATTGCCGGTGATGTTGCAGCGGATCTGTATGCACTGACTATCCGCTCTGCCAATATCGAAGATCGTCCGGATAATACCACGCGTTTTCTGATAATCGGGCGCGAAGAAACCGAACCTTCGGCGAACGATAAAACATCAATTCTGGTCGCTAACCGCGATAAACCGGGTGCGCTTTACGAGGTATTGGAACCATTCCATCAGGCAGGGATCAGTCTGACGCGCATTGAGACACGGCCAGCGCGCAGTGGCACCTGGAATTACGTATTTTTTATTGATTTTGAAGGTCATATTAAAGACCAGCATATTGCGCCTGTGATGGATGAGTTGCGTAAAGTGGCGCTGGATTTTAAATGGCTTGGCTCCTATCCCAGAGCAGTGCTCTGACAACGCATTCTTCCCTGAGGGGAATATAGAGGCAACACATGGCAGTCGATTTTCTGCAACTGGCGGTACCTGGTGTTCAGGCGCTGCGTCCTTATCAGCCGGGCAAGCCTATTGATGAGCTGGCCCGTGAGCTGGGTCTCAATGAATCTGATATCGTTAAGCTCGCAAGTAACGAAAACCCGATGGGTCCGGGGCCTAAGGCGCTGGCCGCCATTGAGGCGTCGCTGCAGGACGTAACTCTGTATCCGGATGGAGCCGGTTTTGAGCTGAAAAAAGCCTTGTGCGAAAAACTCGGTATCAAACCTGAGCAGATCACTCTGGGCAATGGTTCCAGCGATATTCTGGATTTTATTGTGCGGGTGTTTGTGAATGACGGCGATAACATTGTTGTCTCTCAGCATTCGTTTGCGATTTATGGATTGGTTGCCAAAATGGTGGGCGCTGACTGCATTCAGGTGCCGGCTGTGGATTTTGGCCATGATCTGAAAGCAATGGCTGCTGCTATTAATGAGCGCACTAAAATCGTTTTCATTACCAATCCAAATAATCCAACCGGTACCTGGCTGACGCGCAGTGAACTGGTGTCCTTCCTGAATAGCGTGCCTGAGCATGTGCTGGTCTTACTGGACGAAGCGTATTTCGAGTTTGTTGCTGAAGAAGAGTACCCGGACGGTATTTCTCTGCTCGCAGATTATCCGAACCTGGTCGTTGCCCGTACTTTCTCAAAAGCGTACGGACTGGCGGCACTGCGTGTCGGATATTCTGTATCAGGTCCACAGATTGCGGACCTGCTGAATCGTGTACGTCCTCCGTTTAACGTGAATTCTCAGGCGCTGGCAGCGGCTGCAGCCGCATTAACGGACGATGATTATGTTGCCAGCACTCTGGCCGTAAACCGCGCAGGTCTGATGCAGCTGGAAGCGGCCTTTAAAGAACTTGGTCTGAGCTTTATTCCATCCGTCGGTAACTTTATTGCATTCAAAGTGCCGGAAAATACCGATGAAAATACCGTTTACCAGAGCATGCTGCAGCAGGGCGTTATTATCCGTCCGGTTGGTAATTACGATATGCCGGGATACCTGCGCGTTACTGTGGGTACTGAACCGCAGAATGCTAAATTCATTGAAGCACTGAAAACGGTACTGTCTTGAGCGCCGGTAAATCTTTTCATATTGCCAGAATTGCAGTGATCGGACTGGGTCTGATCGGCTGCTCCTGGGTGAAAGGCCTGCGGGCAAGAAACTGCCTGCGGACCGTCGTTGGCTATGACCGCAACCTTGACTCCATGCAGGAAGCGCTGAGAGTCGGACTGGTTGATGATTTCAGCACCGACATTGCCAGCGTGGTGAAAGACGCCGATCTGGTGATTATTTCAGTGCCGATCCTGTCTGTGCGTCAGGTGCTGGAAGATCTGAAACCTGGCTTGTCTGACCATACTGTGCTGACCGATGTTGGCTCGGTAAAAGGGTCGGTTGAGCGCGATGTAAAAGCGGTATTTGGCGAACATTTTGAGCGTTTTGTACTGGGGCATCCGATTGCCGGCTCAGAACGCAGCGGCGTTACCGCTGCCGATGAAAATCTTTATGTTCATCATAAAGTGATTCTGACACCAACCGACAACACATCGCCGCAAGCTATTGAGCTGGTGAAAAACGCCTGGTTGGCGGTGGAAGCGGACGTTGAAGAAATGTCCGTCAGCTTTCACGACGAGGTTCTGTCAGCAACCAGCCACCTGCCACACTTGCTGGCCTATTCTCTGGTGGATACGCTGGCCAATCGTCACGAAAATAAAGAAATTTTTAACTATGCTGCCGGCGGCTTCCGCGATTTTACCCGTATTGCAGCCAGCAGCCCGGTGATGTGGCGGGATATTTTTTCCGCCAATAAAGAGCAGATTCTGCGTACGCTGGATCTGTTTACGCATGACCTTGCTTTTCTGCGCTCAGCCATTGAACAGGACGACACAACCACGGTGATGGGCGTGTTAACCCGTGCTAAAGTGGCGCGCGACCATTTTTCTAAAATTCTCGCCCGCAGGGCCTATGTTGATTCTATGAAAACAGCCTCCGTTAATTATCTGGCCGCACCGGGTGGTGCGCTGTCCGGCAGCTTCCGTGTTCCGGGAGATAAATCCATTTCTCACCGTTCCATCATGCTTGGCTCGCTGGCCAACGGCACCACGGAAGTCAGTGGTTTCCTGGAAGGGGAAGACAGCCTGGCTACACTGCAGGCCTTCCGTGATATGGGCGTTGTTATCGAAGGCCCGCACCGGGGCCGGGTGACCATTCATGGGGTAGGGCTGCATGGTCTGCAGGCTCCACCAAATACGCTGTATGTAGGTAACTCCGGTACCTCCATGCGTCTGCTGGCGGGCCTGATGGCCGGACAGAGCTTCGACGTGGAAATGAGTGGCGATGAGTCTCTGTCCAAGCGTCCGATGGGCCGTGTAGCCGATCCACTGCGTTTAATGGGCGCCAAAGTGGATACTGCGGAAGGTGGTCGTCCGCCGATGAAAGTCTACGGTGCCAATAAACTGAAAGGCATTCATTACGATCTGCCGATGGCCAGTGCTCAGGTTAAGAGCTGTGTTCTGCTGGCAGGGCTGTATGCCGAAGGCGAAACCTCGGTAACTGAGCCTGCACCGACCCGCGACCATACCGAGCGTATGCTGAAAGGTTTTGGTTATAACGTTGAGGTCGACGGCAGCACCGTGCGTATTCAATCCGGTGGTGAGTTGACAGCAACCAGTATTGATGTGCCGTCGGACATTTCTTCTGCGGCCTTTTACATGGTTGGTGCCAGTATCGCCGAAGGTTCGGATATCACTCTGGAGCACGTCGGCATTAACCCAACCCGTGTTGGTGTGATCAATATTCTCAAAGCCATGGGCGGTAATATTGAAATTCTGAATGAACGTGAAGTCGGTGGTGAGCCGGTGGCCGACATTCGCGTGCGCAGCGCGCAGCTGAAGGGTATTCATATTCCGGAAGATCAGGTGCCGCTGGCGATTGATGAATTTCCGGCGCTGTTTGTGGCTGCGGCCTGTGCTGAAGGTGAAACCGTTCTGACCGGTGCTGAAGAGCTGCGTGTAAAAGAAAGTGACCGCATTCAGGCCATGGTTGATGGTCTGGTAACACTGGGTGTGGATGCGAAAGGTACTGAAGATGGTGCTGTTATCAAAGGGATGGGTAAAGACGGTAAGTTTGGTGAAGGCGATATTGTGACCCATCACGATCATCGCATCGCCATGAGTTTTGCCATGGCCTCTCTGCGTGGCAGTGGCACCATCCGTATTCTTGACTGCGCTAACGTAGCCACCTCTTTCCCAGGCTTCGTTGAGCTGGCGAATAACGCTGGTCTGAATATTGAAGTCAGTGAAGGGTAAGCTTATGACGACTTCCACAGCAGCTGTTATCACCATTGATGGACCGTCCGGTGCCGGTAAGGGCACCGTATGTGCCCGTCTGGCTGAAACTCTGGGCTGGCAGCTGCTCGACAGCGGCGCCTTATACCGTATTACCGGACTGGCTGCTGACCGTAAAAAGATCGCACTGGATAACGAAGCTGAAGTCGCAGCGGTTGCTGCGGCTCTGGATGTGCGTTTTGAACCAACATCTGTCGGTGTGCAGGTGATCCTGGAAGGTGATGACGTCACTACCACAATACGCACTGAAGACGTCGGCAGTCTGGCGTCACAGGTCGCTGCCTTGCCGGCCGTGCGTGAAGCGCTTCTGCAGCGCCAGCGTGATTTTCGTGCTGCTCCGGGACTGATTGCCGATGGCCGCGATATGGGCACAGTGGTGTTCACCGATGCACCGGTGAAAGTGTTTCTTACCGCCAGTGCTGAGGAACGTGGTCGCAGACGATACAAACAGTTGACTGATAAAGGCATAAGTGCTAGTTTGCCCGCCCTTATCGAAGACATCCGCGCTCGTGATGAGCGGGACAGCAACCGTGCAGTGGCTCCGTTGAAGCCGGCAGAGGATGCTGTGCTGATCGACAGCACGTCAATGAACATTGACGAAGTGTGCGATCAGGTACTGAGTCTCGTCCGTGAAGCAGGACTGATCTGAGATCAAAGCGGCGTTTCCGTCAGCTCCTTACGAGGGGAGGGAACGGCCACTTTTAAAACTGACTAACCCCAGATGTCTGGCCATCTGGCAGGTGTGCGTCTCCACTTAATCAACCCCGGAGACCCGCCGTAACCACAGGAAATACGCATGAGCGAAAGCTTTGAAGCCCTCTTTGAAGAATCCCTTAAAGAACTGGATATGCAAACCGGTTCCATCGTGTCTGGTATCGTTGTTGATATAGACAGTGACTGGGTAACCGTAAACGCTGGTCTGAAATCAGAAGCTGTTATCCCACGCAGCCAGTTCCTGAACGAAAAAGGTGAGCTGGAAGTAGCCGTAGGCGACGAGACTCAGGTGTCTCTGGAAGCTGTAGAAGACGGTTTCGGTGAAACCAAGCTGTCCCGTGAAAAAGCCAAGCGCGCTGAAAGCTGGAAAGAGCTGGAAAAAGCTTTCGAAGCTGATGAAATGGTTATGGGTATCATCAACGGTAAAGTCAAAGGTGGCTTCACTGTTGATCTGAAAAACATCCGTGCCTTCCTGCCAGGTTCTCTGGTTGACGTACGTCCTGTACGTGATACCGCTCACCTGGAAGGTAAAGAGCTGGAATTTAAAGTTATCAAACTGGATGCCAAACGTAACAACGTTGTGGTTTCCCGTCGTGCCGTTCTGGAAGCTGCTAACAGCCAGGAACGCGAAGAACTGCTGGCTAACCTGCAGGAAGGTCAGTCTGTTAAAGGTATCGTTAAGAACCTGACCGACTACGGTGCATTCGTAGACCTGGGTGGCATCGACGGCCTGCTGCACATCACTGACATGGCGTGGAAGCGCATCAAGCACCCGAGCGAAATTGTGAATGTTGGCGACGAAATCGACGTTCGCATTCTGAAGTTCGACCGTGAGCGCAACCGTGTTTCACTGGGCCTGAAGCAACTGGGCGAAGATCCCTGGGTGGCAATCAAAACCCGTTACCCCGAGAACAGCCGCGTAAAAGCCAAAGTGACTAACCTGACTGACTACGGCTGCTTCGCTGAGATCGAAGAAGGTGTTGAAGGTCTGGTACACGTTTCCGAAATGGATTGGACCAACAAGAACATCCACCCCTCTAAAGTCGTACAAGTTGGCGACGAAGTGGAAGTGATGATTCTGGATATCGACGAA
>NZ_DJIO01000047.1:0-29870 GCF_002433655.1 Thalassolituus sp. UBA6592
GTGAGAGTTCGAGTCTCTCCTTCGGCACCATCCTTTCAAATTTAAATCTTCTATTTAAACCCTCTTTTGTTTCTTTCTGCAGACTTATTCAGATCACTGTGCTTTGCAACAGTGTCCTTCTGCATGCCGCAGAAAAGTCCCCATCCCGCATCTGCTGTCGTGCGATAACGTGCGATCGGATAAATAGTCACGATATTCACTTTAATAACTGCTACTTTCTCATGATGCGTCATGTACACAGCCGCAGTAGCGAAAAGTTACGCATTACCTCCCCTCCGCAGCGATAATTTTCATTCGTCCCCGGCCTTCTTTGTCTACTCTGTTTATATTCGCGTGAGTGGAGATAACAATGAATAAATACCTGGCGAGAACATTCATGGCGACGGCGGTCAGCACAGTGCTGAGCCTGATCGTAGCCAGTGTGCTCTATATGCCCCACATAATGTCTGCCACCGTCGCGGCAGCCGTCATCTGTACCAATCTCATCTGCATGACTCTCATCTATCAGCTGCTGGTACGGCCAATGGCACGCATGCAAACAGAAATTGCCAGCCAGCTGACAGCCCGTTCTGCAGAAAGCGTCCCCACTCAACAAGCCCTGCCCGCTTTCCTGCGTGAAGAAATGGATAAGTTAAGCAGCCAGCTGCGGATTTATGCAGAAATGCGCCATAAGTTGTCAGCTCATGGTGGCAAAATCGCGATTGCCGCCGCCGAGATGTCTTACGCCGCCGATCAGATGAAAGCCAAAATTCACGAAGAGGCGACAGACACCAATCAGATTGCCTCCTCCGCATCGCAGATTCATGACACCATAAATCAGATGGTCAGCCAGACCCGGGCCGTGGCAGACGCCACCACCGAAGCCAAACGCGTTAATCTGGTGGGCAAACAGGCGGTTGATGACATCATCCCGCAAATGGAGGGCACCCGTGAGGAGGTGAACACCAACGCCGGCCTCATCGCTCAGCTGGAAGCCAAATCTGAGCAGATTAAAACCGTAACCCGCGTTATCAGCGACATCGCAGAGCAGACCAACCTGCTGGCATTGAACGCCGCCATCGAAGCTGCCCGCGCCGGCGAGCAAGGCCGTGGTTTTGCCGTTGTCGCCGATGAAGTCCGCGCACTGGCCGCCAAAACCTCCGATGCTACCAAACAGATTGGTGATACCGTCACCGTCATCAATGAAGAAATCAAACACGCCGTGGCCAACAGCAGTTCTCTGACTGTTGCTATCGACCGCAATGTCGGTATGACCCAGTCGGTTTCCAACCATCTGAACGATATTTACAGCAGCTCGGAATACATTGAAAGCAACGTCAACGAGCTGGCCGAAAGCGTAAAAGAGAACAGCACCAGCATTGGCTATATTTCCTCCATTGTGCAGGAAACCAGCAAACGCCTGGAGCAGACCGAATCCGAAATTGCCTCAATTTCCGCCCAGTCGCTGGCACTGTCAGAAACCGCCGAAAAAATTTACGAAGCCTTTGGCAGCACCGAGCTGGGCAAACCGCACGATGAAGTCAAAGCCATGGCAGAAAAGTCGGCAGCCAGTATCGGCCGCATTTTTGAGCAGGCAATCCGCGACAGTAAGCTGACCGAACAGCAGATCTTTGATACCCATTACCGCGAAGTCGCCAATACCAATCCGAAAAAATACAACACGGCTTACGATGGCTTTACCGATCAGAAATTTCCGGATATTCAGGAGCCTATTCTGCAGCAGTTACAATACGTCGCCTATGCCGGCGCTGTGGACGTAAACGGCTACTTCCCGACCCACAACAACAAGTTCGCCAAAGCGCCGACCGGAGATTTTGCAACGGATCTGGTGCACAGTCGCAGCAAGCGCATCTTTAACGACCGCACCGGCTCACGCTGCGGATCGAATACCCGCCCATTCCTGCTGCAGACCTACAAACGCGATACCGGCGAAGTTATGCACGATCTGTCTGTCCCTATTTATGTGAACGGCAGACACTGGGGTGGTTTCCGCATT
This sequence comes from Thalassolituus sp. UBA6592, assembly GCF_002433655.1. Lineage (NCBI taxonomy): Bacteria > Pseudomonadati > Pseudomonadota > Gammaproteobacteria > Oceanospirillales > Oceanospirillaceae > Thalassolituus > Thalassolituus sp. UBA6592. Next base: position 1,997 of record NZ_DJIO01000047.1, read on the forward strand.
GGCTACCGCAGCGCCTGAGTGATGCACCGGGCGTCAGTTTTCCCGAGACAAAAAGCACGGAAGGCATGACGCTCCCTGACGAAATGCGCCACCACTGAACTGTTCAGCACCCTCTATTTAGGTCAATATAACGGTTGATACAGAACAGAGGACATCATGGTGAAAACTCTCCTGTCCGCCGCCCGGCGGCATAGCTTCCTGCTGATCAGCGCTCTGATAGTGAACGCCGCAGCATCCGCTGACAGCGCAACAGACAAAGCACCTGTTTTCACCCTGCCCGTGCTGGATGGCAGCAAAAATGTCAGCCTCGCCGACTATCAAGGTCAGGTGGTCTATGTTGATTTCTGGGCTTCCTGGTGTGGACCCTGCCGCAAATCCCTGCCCTTTATTGAGGGCGTGCGTGCCGATCTGAAAGATCAGGGGTTTGAAGTGCTGGCGGTAAACCTCGACGAAGAAACTGCCCCGGCCTACGACTTCCTGCAACAGCACCCACTGTCGTTTCCCATTCTGCACGACCCGTCGGGCGATACCCCGGACAGCTTTGGGCTGCGTGGTATGCCAACTTCTTATTTGATCGACCGTGATGGCAACATCCACTCAGTGCATGAAGGTTTCCGCACTGCAGATGCCGAAAAAATCCGGGCAGAAATCACCGCATTAGTCAGCAAAAAATAGCGCAGCAACAGATTCTGCGCCGCTGCCGGCAGAAGAAAAAAGAAAAAACAATAAGCACAAGAAACAGCATAGATCTGCACAAGGGGAGATGCGGAACCATGACAGCCGAAAAAAACGACCAACAGACTGCCGCCGGAGACGGTATCGAATACCAGCATTACGACGCACTGGGACTGGCGCAGCTGGTTAACGATGGAGATGCTTCACCCGAGCAGCTGCTGAATGCCGCAATTAAACGCGCTGAAGAGGTTAACCCGGCCATCAATGCCATTATTACCCCACTGTATGATCACGCCCGCCAGCAGATTAAAGACGGTTTACCCGATGGCCCATTCAAAGGTGTGCCTTTTCTGCTGAAAGATCTGCTCGCTGCCTTGCAGGGCACGCCGCTGAGCAGTGGTAGCAATGCCATGAAAGGCGTCATCTCCCCGACCGACAGCGAGTTGGTTAAGCGCTTTAAACAGGCCGGTCTGGTGATCTTTGGTAAAACCAACACACCGGAACTGGGCCTGATGGGTGTAACGGAACCCAAAGCCTTTGGCCCTGCACGCAATCCGTGGAATACAGACCACACACCCGGCGGTTCAAGTGGTGGTTCAGCAGCGGCTGTGGCGGCTGGTATCCTGCCCATGGCGTCTGCCGGAGATGGCGGCGGCTCGATACGTATTCCTGCAGCCTGCTGCGGTCTGTTTGGTCTGAAACCCAGTCGGGGCCTGGTACCGACCGGTCCTTACGCCAGTGATTATTGGGAAGGAGCAGCCACGGAGCATGTCATCAGCCGCAGCGTACGCGACAGTGCCGCCATGCTGGATGCCATTGCCGGCGCCGACGGCTCAACGCCCTACCCGGTCCATATTGCCGGACACTATCTCGACAGCTTGCAGCAACCTCTGCGCAAGCTGCGCATCGGCTACACCTGCCGTTCTTTTATTGGTCGCGAGGTATCCCCGGAGGCCGAACAGGCGGTCAGCCACAGTGTCGATGTTCTCACTGCGCTGGGCCATGAATGTGAACCTGTGACTCTGGCACTGGACGGTGAAGCCCTGGCCGACAGCTATCTGACCCTGTATTTTGGCCAGGTCGCCGCCGATATTGACTTTATGGCAGCTCAGCTCAACAGCCGGGCATCCAATCTGGATATCGAAGACACCACCAAATTGCTGGGATTCCTTGGTAAAACCATCAGTGCCGGAGATTACGTCAACGCCAAACGCCGCTGGAATCAGCTGGCGCAAAGCATGCACATGTTCCACCAGAAATACGATTTGCTGCTGACGCCGGTTCTTGCTTCCGAGCCAGTGCCAGTCGGTTTCTTTGATCCCAAGCCCGCTGAAGCTGTGGCCATGAAGGTGATCAATGGGCTGGGTCTGCACAAACTGCTGCTGAAAAGCGGTCAGGTGAAGAAAATGGCACTGGATAATCTGGAAAAGCTGCCCTTTACTCAACTCGCCAACATGACCGGCCAACCGGCGATGTCTGTGCCGCTTTACTGGTCCGGAAATGGTCTGCCTCTGGGCAGCCAGTTTATTGCTCCGATGGGCGACGACAGCACCCTGTTACAGTTGGCAGCACAGCTTGAAGAAAGCAGCCCATGGTTTCACCGGCGGCCTGCCCTGTAACACGATAAGCAGTAACCGATAACCGATAAGAACGCAGTTCAGCACGGCTTCCATCAGCCACTCAGATCTGCCAAAAACCACGCCCTGCGCGCCGGACAAAAAGGATCTCAGAGAAGAAATGAACAGGAAAAACGTACTGATCACCGGCTGCTCATCGGGCATTGGCCAGGCGCTGGCTGAGGAATATCTGCGTCAGGGCTACCGTGTTTACGCAACCGCCCGCAATATCGCCAATCTGGCTCACCTGACAGATGAGCAGCTTTTTCCGCTGGCTATGGACGTCAACGACAGCGACGACATTGCTGCTGCGATTAAGATAATCACTGAAGAAGACGGTCATCTGAATTGCCTGATCAACAACGCCGGCTACGCGGCTATGGGGCCAATGGCCGAACTCAGTCATGATCTGCTGCAACAACAGTTTGCCACCAATGTTTTCGCACCACTGGCGTTAACTCAGGCAACGGTTCCCCTGTTACGCGCCGCGGCGACAGAAGAGAGACCGGCGCAGGTCGTCAATATCGGCTCGGTATCCGGCATACTGACCACACCTTTTTCCGGTGCTTACTGCGCAACCAAAGCCGCTCTGCACTCCATAAGCGACGCATTGCGCATGGAACTGGCACCCTTTGGTATTCACGTGGTCACGGTCCAGCCGGGAGCGATCCAATCAAAATTCGGCGATAACTCGCTGGCTAATCTGATTAAAGGCCTGAAAAAGGATTCTCTCTATTTACCCCTGAAAAATCAGATGGAAGCCAGAGCAACAGCCTCACAGGACAACCCCACCCCAGCAGAAGAATTTGCCCGGGAACTCATCGCGCAATTACTGAGCAAGCCGGATGACGTTATCCGTATTGGTCACGGCAGCCGGATTCTGCCGCTGATTGCACGCTGGCTGCCAACATCGCTGAGCGATCGCATTCTGAGTAAAAAATTCGGTCTCAACCGACTTTGATCGTGCGCAGTCCACGATAAAGCAGCAAACATAAAAAAACGCAGCCAATTGGCTGCGTTTTTTCGCTAACTAACCTGGTTCTGATTTAACAATCAGAAGTAATAATCAACAGTCAGGTACAGGTAGTCGTCTTCTTTGTTGAAGACCATACCGTTGCTGTCGATACCACCATCGTTAGACACGTATTCCAGGTAGAACCAACCTGGGCCGTAGTCATAGCTGAAACCTGGTGCCCAGCTGTCTGCAGAACCAACGGTATCTTTGTAGTCGTCAGTTTTGGATTCAGCATTGGTGTAATCTACGTAGAACAGGAAATCGTTCAGAGCGTAGGTTACGGTTACAGCGCGACGGTCGTTTTTGATCTTGGTGTCATCCAGAGCGGTGCCAGCAAACGCTGCCAGGCCACTCAGATCACGTTCAGTAATAACGTACTGAGCTTTCAGACCAACTGCACCGAAACTACCTTCATAGTAGGCAACGGCTGCACTGTGATCGCCTTCCATCGGACGGTCAGCATTGCCTGCCAGATCACGCAGCTTACCAACCTGGTAAGATGCACCCACTTTGTGGCCATCTGCAACTTCGTAAGAACCGTTCAGAACAAATGTCTGACCTTTCTGATACTCAGCTGTAGTACCCCAGTGACCGCCGTCATCCATGGTTTCGGTGCTGTTACCGAAATCATCAACGTGATAGTAAGCAACGTCATAGTGGAATTTGCTCACATCAGAGCTCCACTTAACACCTACGTCCATCTGATCTGCGTAACCGCCGAGCAGCTCATCACCAGGCCAGAAGTTGGTGGTTTTCCAACCAAATGGTACCTGAGATTTACCGATCTTAACGGAACCTGCTTCAAAGTCTTTGCCGATCCAGGCTTTGTGGAAGCCATAGTGACCGCCAGTGTTGTTGTTTGCAGGATCAGTGAAAGCCCCTTTACCTAAACGGAACTCAGAAGAAAACTTCCAGCCAGATGCTTCATCGGCATGATCAATGTACAGAATCAGAGCTTCGTAGTTAGTATCACCATAGGTGACCTCTTCAGAGTCTGTATTGTACAGAGCATGGTTTACCCAGAAACCACCGCTGATTGCATCAGAAGCCATCGCAGGTACGGCAGAAGCCGCCAGAGCGATCGCCAGAGGCAGTCGAAGTTTTTTCATAGAATCTCTCCTCATTTATTTAAATAACAGATCCATTAATTCAGTCATCTTCCGATAACATCTTCCCTAACAAGGTGTGGTAGAGCTCTTTGTCCCTTACCACACCTGTTATCCCTTCACCTGAGTGTACGAACACAGCGTGTCCCGTCTGATGGCGCAGTTCCATCGCATCCCTCATCGGGAAGTCTTCTGGGACACTCACAGGGTGTTTGCCAAATTCCTGTATTGTATTGCCGGCTTCCCAGGAAACAATTTCCTGCCGACTGCCGTTTGCGATGACTGATTTTTTATCTTCTGAGAGCCAGTAATCATCGCGTCGATTGAGGCAATAGCCATCATTTTCTGCGCTGAAATTATTGAGCGGACACATAATGGATGCCGCACGCAAAACATTCAGCGGATTCGTATGCGCAACAAAATCACGCACATAATCATTTTCCGGATTCAGAACAATATCTTCCGGTTTACCGTGCTGAACAATTTCTCCGTCCTTCATGATCGCAATATGATTGCCTAATTTCAAAGCCTCATCGAGATCATGACTGACGAACAGAATCGTTTTTTTCAATTTCTTTTGCAACATCAGCAACTCATCCTGCAACTGCGTGCGGATCAAAGGATCAAGTGCTGAAAATGGTTCATCCATCAACAGGATATCAGTTTCAATTGCTAATGCACGGGCCAATCCGACACGTTGCTGCATACCGCCGGACAATTTACCCGGCTTCAGATGTCGCCATTCGGTTAAACCAACCAGATCCAGCTGTTCGCGAACTCGTCGTTCTATTTCTGGTTTTTCCATGCCCTGAACTTCCAGCGGCATAGCGACGTTTTCTTCTACCGTAAGCCATGGCATTAATGCAAATTTCTGAAATACCATGGACACCAGACGCTGACGGATACCACGCTGCGTTTCCGCGTCTGCAGTAACGAAATCCACCATATCACCGTCGCATTCAATTCGAATTGCACCACGAGCGACAGGATTCAGGCCATTAATACAGCGCAGCAGGCTGGATTTACCAGAACCTGACAGGCCCATCAATACGCATATTTCGCCACGTCCGACGTTAAGTGACGCATTTTTTACACCAACAACCTGGCCGGTTTTTTCACGGATATTTTCGCGGTCTTCACCAGCATCCAGCAGCGGCAGAGCAGCATGTGGATTTCCGCCAAATACAACATCGAGATTTTCAATCTGAATCATTTTATTTCACTGCCTCCGGTTGTTTAAACAGGCGATCCAACAGGATGGCCAGTAATACAATTGCCAGACCAGCTTCAAAGCCTGACGCAATATCAACCGTATTCAATGCGCGTACAACCGGCTTACCCAGACCGTCTGCACCCACCAGGGCAGCAATAACAACCATCGACAGTGACAGCATGATGCACTGTGTAACACCCGCGGCAATGCTCGATGCAGCCGCTGGTAATTCAATGCGCCATAGTAATTGTTTTTGTGTCATGCCAAACGATTGCCCCGCTTCTACCAATTCTTTTGGTACTTCCGAAATCCCCAGATACGTTAACCGCACCGGAGCAGCAATTGCGAATATAATAGTGGAAATCAGACCCGGAACGACACCCAGGCCAAACAGAGTCAATGTCGGAATCAGATAAACAAATGGGGGCACTGTTTGCATAAGATCGAGCACCGGACGGATAAATTTAAACATCTTGGGATGGTGCGCAGCGTATATACCGACTGGCAAACCCACGAGAATACAGAGCAGAGTGGCATAGATAACCAGCGACAGCGTCTGCATGGTTTCTTCCCAATATCCGAGGTTCCAGATCAAAATCAGCGAAAATAGCACAAAAACGACAAGCGACCAGGAACGGTGCAGCCAATATGCCATTCCAGTCAATATGGCAATAAATGCCACCGGATGCAGCCATAATAGTACATCAGTCGAAGACACAACGAGCCATTCGAGTGAAACGGAAATGGCATCAAAAAAGCCAGAGGCTGAGAAAACCAGCCAATCAAAGAATATTTCGATATAGTCGCCTAACGGCAATTTATACTGATCCATAGACATAAGTACCCGTACGGTTGACCCGCAGAAACCGGTTATTAATTAAAATTAAATAAATTTAAGAGCGTACAGACATCCGTATTTCGCGGATATCTGCACTGTCTTAGCTTTATCAGAGACTTGCTTTTACAGCAGAGAGACCAGGCTTACCGTCTTTCGTAGTAACACCTTCGAGCCATGCATCCAGCACCTGCGGATTCGCTTTCAGCCAGTTTTTAGCCGCTACAGCCGGCTTCTTGCCGTCATCCAGAATGGCTTTCATCACTTCATTTTCCAGCGTCAGGCTGAATTCAAGGTTGGTCAGCAGCTTACCGACGTTCGGACATTCAGCGGTGTAACCCTTACGTACGTTGGTCATTACATTGGCACCACCGAGATCCGGGCCAAAATAATCGTCGCCACCCGCCAGGTATGTAATGTCAAAGTTGCTGTTCATCGGGTGCGGCTCCCAGCCAAGGAAGACAATCCACTGATCACGCTTGGTTTTACGTTTTACCTGCGACAGCATGCCTGCTTCACTGGATTCGACGACGCTGAAGTCCTTCAGACCAAAGGCGTCTTTATCAATCATGTCCTGAATCAGGCGGTTACCGTCGTTACCGGGTTCGATACCGTAAATTTTACCGTCAAATTTATCAGCGTATTTAGCGATATCAGCAAAGCTCTTTACGCCAGCATCGTAAACATACTGAGGTACTGCCAGTGTGTATTTTGCGCCGGTAAGGTTTGTTTTAATGGTTTCAACCGTCCCCTTATCCAGATACGGGCGGATATCGCCTTCCATGGTTGGCATCCAGTTACCAAGAAAAACATCGATATCGCCATTTTCCAGCGATTTATAGGTCACAGGAACGGACAGCATCTGGGTGGTGGTTTTATATCCCAGACCTTGCAACACAACGGAAGTCAGTGCTGTCGTCGAAGTAATATCGGTCCAGCCAACGTCAGAAAAACGTACAGTGTCGCACTCAGCGGCAAAACTGGTGGACGCAGTCACAGTCAGTGCTGCGGTCGTTAATGCGGTAGCAATCAATTTTCTTGCTGTCTTCATGTGTTACTCCTGCTGTCTAAGTTAGTCATTTGTTATTACATGAATGTCACGCCCGAAATCAGCTGATTTCAGGGCTGCGTGGACGCTGATATTCTTTCCAGCCCGGATCAAGGCCCACTTCCGCAGAGGATGGTGAGAGCATGCCTTTACCACGGATAATGTCTGCAGCCCGTTCCGCCACCATGATGGTTGGCGCATTCAGGTTGCCATTCGGGATGGTAGGAAAAATGGAAGAATCGACCACGCGTAATCCCTGGATACCACGTACCTGAGTATCGCTGTTGACCACTGCCATATCGTCTTCGCCCATTTTGCATGAGCATGACGGGTGATAGGCGCTTTCAACATTTGCACGGATAAAGGTGTCGATTTCAGCGTCGCTCTGCACGGCTTCGCCCGGCTGAATTTCGCCGTCGCGGTACGCATCAAATGCTGGCTGATTAATAATTTCCCGGGTCAGGCGAACACAATCACGGAAACCTTCGCGATCTTCTTCCGCCTGCAGGTAATTAAATAAAATTGATGGATGATCGGTCGCATTGGCACTGCGCACATGCACACGGCCGCGACTGCGTGGTTTATTGTGGCCAATATGCACCTGGAACCCATGACCATCAAACGCGCTGCGGCCATCGTAGCGCATCGCGGCCGGTAAAAAGTGGTACTGCAGATCCGGCCACTCTACCCCGGCCTTTGAACGGATAAAGCCACAGGATTCAAAATGATTGGTTGCACCAAGTCCACTGCGGGTTAATAACCAGCGGGCGCCAATTAAGCCTTTATGGAACCAGTCCAGCTGTCCATTCAGAGTGATGGGCTGTTTACAGCGGAACTGAAAATAAAATTCCAGATGGTCCTGCAGGTTTTCACCAACCCCCGGTAATTCGTGTTTTACGTCAATACCGGCCTTCATCAAAACATCGGCGTTGCCAATGCCTGATAATTGCAGAATATGCGGCGATCCTACCGGGCCCGCGGATAAAATTACCTCTCCACGACATTTTATGTCGTTTTTAATGCCGCCCTTAATAATGCGGACACCGACGGCCTTTTTATCTTCCAGCAACACCTTCTCAACCTGTACGCCTGTCATCACCGTCAGGTTCGGACGTTTCATCGCCGGGCGCAGATAAGCGTTAGCAGTCGACCAGCGCACACCGTTTTTAACCGTCATATGCATTGGCCCGAAGCCTTCCTGCTGCATACCGTTATAATCAGCGGTAAAGTCGTACCCCGCCTGCTGACCTGCTTCAATAAAGGTCTTGTACAGCGGGTTTTGCATGTTATTACCGTTATTCGTACCTAACGGACCGCTGTCGCCACGATATTCGTCGCCACCAAAAGCCCAGGTTTCCGCTTTTTTGAAATACGGCAGGCAGTGCGCATAATCCCAGTCCTGAGCACCATGTTCTGCCCACTCATCAAAATCTTTGGCGTGGCCACGTACATACACCATGCCATTGATGGAAGATGAGCCACCCAGTACCTTACCGCGTGGGCAATGCATTTCGCGGTTGTCAAGATACGGTTCCGGGTCGGTTTCAAACTGCCAGGCGTATTTCTCGGTATTCATCGGAATCGACAGTGCGGTCGGCATCTGAATAAAAATGCTGCGATCGCTGCCACCGGTTTCCAGCAGGAGAACCTGTTTATCGGCATCTTCACTCAGGCGCGCCGCCAGCACACAACCGGCTGAACCCGCCCCCACAATAATGTAATCGTACGTTGCCATAACTACCTCAGAACGGACTTTCCAGTGGATTCATACCGACATATACGGCTTTTAGCTGGGTGTAATGACGCAGGGTCTCGATACCATTTTCACGCCCCAGGCCAGAGAGTTTGTAACCACCGACAGGCATTTCTGCCGGCGAATTACCGTAAGCGTTCAGCCAGCAGATACCGGCCTTAATCTGATGGATCACCCGGTGGGCACGACGGATATCTTTGGTAAATACGCCAGCAGCAAGACCCAGGCGTGTGGCGTTTGCCCGGTCAATAACTTCATCTTCTGAGGCGAAACTCAGCACCGACATGACCGGGCCAAAAATTTCTTCACGTACGATGGTCATATCGTCGCTGCAATCTGTAAAAATGGTTGGCTCTACAAAGAATCCCTGTTCGGCTCCGGCTGGTTGCATGGCGCGACCGCCGCAGGCCAGCGTCGCGCCTTCCTGCTTACCTTTTTCGATATAGCTCATCACCAGCTGATGGTGTTTTGCAGAAATCAAAGCACCGAAATTAACATCCGGATCTAACGGATCACCGGCGACAATATTATTTTGGGTACGCTCCAGCAGACGCTGCATGAACGCGTCTTTAATGCCTTCCTGTACAAATACCCGGGTACCGTTGGTGCAGATTTCACCCTGGGTGTAAAAATTACCCAGCATGGCGGCCGACACAGCGTCTTCCAGATCGGCATCATCAAAAATGATTAATGGTGATTTACCACCCAGCTCCATGGTCACTTCTTTCAGAGTGGTGGCCGCTGCCGCCATCACTTTTTTGCCAGTACCCACTTCACCGGTAAAAGAAACTTTGGCGATGTCATCATGGTGTGTCAGCCAGGAACCCACCGCTCCATCACCATGAATCACGTTAAACACACCGGCAGGCACACCGGCTTCAATAAAAATCTCTGCCAGCTTTACAGCACCGTGTGGTGTTTCTTCCGACGGTTTAAAAATCATCGCATTGCCACAGGCCAGGGCCGGTGCAGATTTCCAGCAGGCAATCTGCAGTGGGTAATTCCATGCACCAATACCGGCACAAACGCCCAGCGGTTCGCGACGGGTGTAGTAGAAATCACCGCCAAGATCCTGCTGATTGCCTTCAATGGCCGGTGCCAGACCAGCAAAAAACTCAATCGAATCAGCTCCGGTTACAACATCCACCACCGACGCTTCCTGCCACGGCTTACCGGTATCCAGCACTTCGATTTTCGCCAGCTCATCATTGCGCTCACGCAGCAGTGCCACGGCCTTCAGCAAAATGCGGCTGCGCTCCATGCCGGTCATGGCAGACCATTCAGCGAAACCTTTCTGGGCACTGGTCATAGCCGCTTCGCGCACACTGTCATCAGCGATTTCTGTCTTGTAAATCACCTCACCGGTCGCCGGGTTGACCACATCAAATGTGTCGCCGGAACTGTTGGCCATTAATTTGCCATCGACAAAGTTTCTCAGCACATTCACGCTTGCTTACTCCCTTCCCATTCCATACCGGCACGTTCGGCCTGCAGATAAATAAATTCTTTACACAAGCGCTCCGCTTCGCGGAAATCCCGTTCATCCGGTGCACTTAAAATGCTGCGCAACCACATGCCATCGATCATTGCCGCGGTCATGTTCGTTGCTTCTCTTGCCTTTACCGGGTCAGCGATCAGCTGGCGGTAGGAATACATCAGGTTGCTCTCCAGACGGCGCTGGTTCACCCGCTGCAGGCGTGCCAGATCCTGGTCATGGATCGCCTGCCCCCAGAACGACAGCCAGGTACTGGATGCCGGCGAGGACTGGTGAAAACCCGAGAAGTTGGTTTCCACCACCATCATCAGTCGCTCCATCGGCGTGATATCCGGTTTTGACTGCAGGCGGGTCAGTAAGCCCTGTTGCAGCTGTTCCAGCAGATGGCGTACTGCCGCCTGAATCACACCCTGTTTGCCGCCAAAGTAGTGGCTGATAATCCCGGAAGACATACCCGCCAGACGACTTATGGTTACGATCGTCGTCCCCTGAAAACCATTGACCTCAATGGATTTAAGGGTGGCTTCGATCAGCTGTTGTTTACGTACTGGTTCTATCCCGACTTTAGGCATATTTTTTTTGATTGATCGTTCAATTAAATTCAACCCTATCCTTTAGACCCCTAAATATCAAGACTGTAATTTTCATTAAACCGTCATATTACCCGCCATACCCATTCGCTGAACGTAGCGTCAAAAATCGCTAAAATAGCGCTAAAACCCAGTATTTACGCGGACTGCAGCGACACTTAACCTGGCCAGGAAAAAGCTTACAGGCCTATACAAATGGAAAGATTGTCAATGTCATCAATAATGGATTTTCCGGACAATTCATCAGCCAAAAAAGTAATTTCAGCCCCTTCGACAGCTCTTAGGAGCCCCAACAGACACGCCCTGACTGTATAAAAAGCAATCAAAAAACGTCCCATGCACAGCAGAAACGCATCTGTTTTTGTATCGGGTTTCGAAATAAATCAGCGACAGAAAAGAACCACTGCGGGTTTTGTGAAGGGTGTTTGTGAGGAGGTTTTGTAAGGGGTTGGCGAAGAGTTTTGAGAGGGATTTCGCGGAGGATTGATAGCCGGTTTCAGTTGAGCCTGATGCCGAGTTTTACGAAAGCGTCAGTCAGCTATGCCGGTTACAGCAAGAGGTGCTGTGAGAAGTGCCGACAGAAGACGGCTTTAAGCCAGAAAAAGAGACAGAAGCACCGCCCAGGGGCCGCAGGCCTGGCAGACGGGCTTCAGACAGACATCAGCCGTGGCCGACGGAGGAAAACAGATTGATCACCAGGACACCGGCAACAATCAACGCCATACCTAAAATAGCAGGCCAGTCCAGCGCCTGATCATAGAAAAACCAGCCGATCAGGGTCACACACACAATGCCCAGCCCCGCCCAGATGGCATAGGAAATACCGACCGGAATGGTTTTAAGCACAATGGATAACAGGTAAAGCGACGCGCAATAAAAAACAATCACGATCACACTCGGCCACAGCCGGGTGAAACCTTCTGATAATTTCAGTGCACTGGTTGCTGTAACCTCAGCCGCGATTGCGACCAACAGCAACAGGTAAGTCTGCATACAAAAGTCTCCGCATATTCGCAGCCGGGTTAAAGTACACCCGGAATTCAGATGTTTCGGCTGCGGCGCGACAGTCTGCCTGCAATCTTATTTTTGGTCGAGTACCAGTGGGTTTTCGGCCGCTTTGGCGCATTGGAAAGCAGCGTTTCAAAAGCAACATCATTACTGCTGCGCGGGGCCAGATGGGCAAAATAAATGCGCTCTGCGTTCAGCTCCGCCACTTTCTGTAACGAGCGCCGATACTGATTTGGGTGACACAATGGGTACGGAGGTACTATTTTTTGCTTTACCATTACCAGCAGATCGGCGACGTAAATCTCACCACCCGGCACATGCAATAAAGACACATCATGATCGGTATGCCCCGGGGTAAACAATGCCTGCCATTCAGAAAAACCCGGCAATGTCTGACCGTCCTGTAATTCATAATCCGGCTGCAGTACCGCGTTATACCAGATATGTTTTTTACCCCGCCCCATGCGTCCGGCCACCCACAGAGTCAAAGCCACATCAATGGCATGGGCAACCCGCCCTACCGGCCCGGCATACCATTTACGGGTACCGGGATGAGCGGCAATTTCAGCTCCGGTCAGACGCCGTAATCTGTGTGCACCACCCGCGTGATCCGGGTGCATGTGGGTTACCACGATCAGTTTAAGATCGGTCAGAGGGCGTTGCAGTGTGGTCTGAATAAAGTCGCACACCATCCCCGTATCGGCGCGGCTGCAGCCGTCCAGTAACAGGAGTTTATCGGGATACTCAACCAGATAAATATTCTGGATATAGCCTTTAAGCGTGTGAATCTGCATAAGCTGGCGTCTTTTTATACTTGTTATATTTATTAATTAGCAGCCAGATCAGAGTATCAGGCACGCAATAAAAAAGCAGCCATTATGGCTGCTTTTTTATTAACTGTGCGTAACTCAGGCCCTGAGTAACAGATCGGAATCAGTCACTGCGCGGTTCGCGCTCCAGGTATTCCTGCGACTGCATTTCCAGCATCCGCGATGTCGTACGCTGAAATTCAAACTCCAGCTTGCCCTGGCCATAAATCGCCGCAATGGCGGCATCGGCAGACATAATGACCTTCACACCACGATCGTAAAATTCATCGATCAGGTTGATAAAACGACGCGCCAGATCGTCATTTTTCGCACCCATCACCGGCACATTGGAAATCAGCACCGCGTGGAACTGTCTGCCCAGTTCAATATAGTCATTCTGCGAACGCGGGCCATCACACAGGGCTTCAAACTCAAACCAGGCCACATCATCACAGGTGGCTTTGGCGCGGATCGCACGACCCAGCACTTCCACGTCCACATCATGCTCAACCTGACGCTTGTCCGGCACGATGCGATGAAAACTTTCCTGCAGGCTTTTTTCTGCTTCTTCGCTGAGCGGGTAATGATACAGACGCGCCTGCTCCAGTGAACGCAGACGATAATCCACGCCGGAGTCGACGTTGACCACTTCGGTATATTTGTTCAGCAGCTTGATAGCCGGAATAAAGCGGTCACGCTGCAGACCGTCTTTATACAGACCGTCCGGCACAATATTCGACGTAGCAACCAGCGAAACACCACGCTCAAACAGCTCCTGCATCAGACCGCCGAGGATCATGGCATCACCGATATCGGATACAAAGAACTCATCGAAACAGATGATCTGTGCTTCCTGAGCGATATTATCAGCGATCATTTTCAGCGGGTTTTTCTCGCCGGAAAACTGAGTCAGATCGTGATGCACACGCTGCATAAAACGGTGAAAGTGGGTACGCATTTTACGTTTGAACGGTAGCGCTTCATAAAAGGTATCCACCAGATAGGTTTTACCGCGGCCAACACCACCCCAGAAGTACAGTCCTTTTACCGGCTCAGGCTTTTTCTTGCTCAGTTTACCGGCCAGTTTGCCGAATACGCCCTGCTCGCTGCGCTGTTTTTCCTGCGCTACCAGATCATCATACAAACGCTGCAGATGCTTAACTGCCATTTCCTGTGCAGCGTCGTAAGAAAAGTCATCACGTTTCAGGTCTTCCTGATACAGTTCCCAGGGTGTACTCACGGATTGTCTCCTGCGGAGAAGAACCCGCCCGACAGTGCCCGTTATGGCCCGTCACAGCGGATTTTTCAGTCTTAGATTTTTATCGGCGCGAAATATATGGGACATGGCCCGAAAGTGCAAATAACACACAGTTCATCAGGCGGGCCGCAGCTATTTCGCTACCTCTGCTGCCAGTGGGCCCAGATCATCGATCAGGCTGGCTTTAAGATCGGTCAGACGACCGTGAAAGAAGTGGCTGCCGTCGGAAAACACCTCGAAATGCGGTGTCGGGATCACCAGCGACGCCCAGTTCTCAACCTCATCAAATGGCACCACCTCATCACCATCCCCCATATAGACATAGGTCTCAAAGTTATGGGGCAGCGTATTCGGTGCATCAAAATGATGAACTGCCGGTGCCAGCAATACCAGAGCCGCCAGCTGATCCGGCGCACGACAGGCTGCCAGACATGCCATACCGGCACCGAATGAAAAGCCCGCCAGAATTACCTTCTTCCAGCCCAGTGTATTCAGCACATAATCCAGCGCCGCCAGCACATCGTCCTGCTCGCCTTTGCCGTGATCGTGCACACCTTCACTCTCGCCAACACCGCGGAAGTTAAAGCGCAGCGACGGCAAACCCAGCCCGGCAGCGGTGCGTGTAACCGTGGTCACCACCTTATTATTCATGGTGCCCTGATGCAGCGGATGCGGGTGACACATCAGCACCCCCAGCTCAGTTTGCTCTGCTTCCGCCCAGCGGCCTTCAATGTGACCAGCAGGCCCCTGAATTGTGATCACTTTTTCCTGCGCCATAGCGCTGCATTCTCCTGATAATTATTGGGGAAAGCTCAGCAGGGAGCGGCGCTCCCGGCCAGATATTTACCCATATTCATATAGCTAAATGTTATTAATTACGCCTTCTTATATACCGGCCAACTTGGTATATTTCCCGCCATTAAAACTGCCCGACATACACTTTACGGGAACGACCAAACGCTATGACTGATTACAACCACACACACCTGAAACAGCTGGAAGCGGAGAGTATCCACATCATCCGCGAAGTAGCAGCCGAGTTCGACAACCCGGTGATGCTCTACTCCATCGGTAAAGATTCCGCGGTGATGCTGCACCTGGCGCGCAAAGCCTTCTATCCAGGCAAGCCGCCATTCCCACTGCTGCACGTCGATACCACGTGGAAATTCAAAGAGATGATCGAATTCCGCGATAAGATGGCTGAAGAAATCGGCATGGACCTTATTGTCCACATCAACGAGGAAGGTGTGAAGCAGGGAGTTGGTCCTTTTACTCACGGTTCGTCCAAACACACCGACATCATGAAGACCCAGGCGCTGAAACAGGCACTGGACAAATACGGTTTTGACGCCGCGTTTGGTGGTGCCCGTCGTGACGAAGAAAAGTCCCGCGCCAAAGAGCGTGTGTACTCTTTCCGTGACAGCAAACACCGCTGGGACCCGAAAAACCAGCGTCCTGAGCTGTGGAACATCTACAACGGTAAAGTGAACAAAGGCGAAAGCATCCGTGTATTCCCGCTGTCCAACTGGACCGAACTGGATATCTGGCAGTACATCTATCTGGAACAGATCAAGATCGTACCTCTGTACTTCTCCGACAAGCGTCCTGTCGTAGAGCGCGACGGCATGCTGATCATGGTCGACGACGACCGTATGCCACTGGCCGAAGGCGAAGTGCCGGAAATGAAATCCGTCCGCTTCCGTACCCTGGGCTGCTACCCGCTCACCGGTGCCGTGGAATCCGAAGCGGCGACACTGCCGGAAATCATTCAGGAAATGCTGCTGACCACTACATCTGAGCGTCAGGGCCGTGCCATCGACCACGATTCATCCGGTTCGATGGAGAAGAAAAAGCAAGAGGGGTACTTCTGATGAGCCATCAATCCGATCTGATTGCTTCCGATATTCTTGAGTATCTGAAACAACACGAAAACAAAGAACTGCTGCGCTTCCTGACCTGCGGTAACGTTGATGATGGTAAATCCACCCTCATCGGCCGACTGCTGTACGATTCCAAAATGATCTATGAAGATCAGCTAGCATCCGTCACCAAAGACAGCGCCAAAGTCGGCACCACCGGCGACCGTCCTGACCTGGCTCTGCTGGTTGATGGTCTGCAGGCCGAACGTGAGCAAGGCATCACCATTGACGTAGCCTACCGCTACTTCTCTACCGCCAAGCGCAAGTTCATCATTGCTGACACCCCAGGGCACGAACAGTACACCCGTAACATGGCCACCGGTGCGTCTACCTGTGAGCTGGCGATCATCCTGATCGACGCCCGTTACGGCGTACAGACCCAGACCAAACGTCACAGCTTTATCGCCTCTCTGCTGGGCATCAAGCACGTTGTGGTTGCCGTGAACAAAATGGACCTGCTCGATTTTGATGAAAACACCTTCAACAAAATCAAAGAAGACTACCTGGAGTTCTCGAAAAAACTGCAGCTGGAAAACATCTACTTCGTGCCTATGTCTGCCCTCGACGGCGACAACGTAGTAGAAAAATCCGCGCGCGCGCCATGGTATGACGGCCAGACCCTGATGGAGATTCTGGAAACGGTTGAAGTCCACAAAGACAAAAACCTGACCAATTTCCGTTTACCGGTCCAGTACGTTAACCGCCCTAACCTCGACTTCCGTGGTTTCTGCGGCACCATCGCCGCCGGCACCATTAAGCCGGGCGAAACCATCATGGCGCTGCCATCGCAGAAAACCAGCAAGGTAGAAAACATCGTTACCTTTGATGGCAACCTGGATGAAGCCTTTGTTGGTCAGGCAATTACCCTGACTCTGGAAGACGAAATCGACATCAGCCGCGGCGACGTTATCGTTAAAGTGGATGACCTGCCGGTTGTTTCCAACAAGCTGAACGCCAACATCGTGTGGATGACTGAACAGCCGCTGATTCCTGGCAAGCCTTACAGCCTGAAGTTCGCTTCCGGTGAAAGCGCAGGTACCGTAAGCCGTATTCACCACCTGATCGACGTGAATACCCTGGAAAAAAGCGAAGCCGATGAAGTTAAACTCAACGAAATCGCGCTGACCGAAGTATCACTGGATAAAGCCATCCCGTTCGATGCTTACGGCAAAATTCCAGGCACCGGTGCGTTTATCATCATCGACCGCATGACCAACGTCACCATTGGTGCTGGCATGATCGTCGGTGCGGCCACCGACTCTGACGACAACCGCGTTATCAGCGCTGAAGAAAAAGCACGCCGCTTTAACCAGAAACCAGCCATCGTTGCCATCAACGCCGTTGATCCGCAGGCGATTGCTGAAGCTCTGGACCGTCGCCTGTTCAGCATGGGCCGCGTTGCCGCGGTTGCCAGCAACGAAAGCGCTCCGTACCTGAAAGCCGCTGGCCTGGTGGCTCTGGTAGCCGGTGGTGCCGACCACGCTGACCTGAGCCTGGCTGCTGACAACGAAAGCCTCGACAGCCTGATCGCCGACCTGCAGGAAGCCGGTATCATCTGATACTGAATATCTGACTGCTGACGGCCAAAAGCCCTGCCACTGAGCATACGTTCAGTCGCAGGGCTTTTTTGTGTCTGCTGGCGTCTGCCTGCCCTTGCGCTGCTCTGCTATCTCCATGACACAGCTATCTCCATGACACAGCTATCTTCATGGCTCAGCAGCTATCTATATGGCGCAGCTATTTATGGGGCACAGCAAGGCACAGCCTCTGAACAGGTGACGCGACTGCACATCGGCACAGCGGAAAAGCCGCCAAACCGCCAGATCAGTGGCCACAGCGTGTACAAAATGAGCAGAGAATCAGTGGCTCAGAATAAATTTAGTAACTCTTTGAAAATTCTCAGAAAAAAGTGTTTGACAGGCCGTAAAATCTTGGCATAATACGCGCCACTTGAGAGGCACAGCCCTCAGGTGATTGAAGTGGCTATGTAGCTCAGCTGGTTAGAGCACAGCATTCATAATGCTGGGGTCACTGGTTCAAGTCCAGTCATAGCCACCACGAATCTAGAAGCCTCGCAGGTTAGTAATAGCTAACTTGCGGGGCTTTTTTATGGATATCCAAAATTACCGGGCTGCCTACTAACGGTCGCGTGAAAGTGCGAGATACAGGCTTTCACCATTCGGAGTGAGCTTGTACCCTCCGTTGAATTTTTCAGCAATACCATGATCCTCAAAATAATCCATTCTGTACAAGCACTCTGCATCCGATAGAGCATAACCATAACTATTAACAAGAGTGCGCAAAGCATCAATATCTAAAGAAGAAGCCGATTGATACAAAAGACTTAAAATCCTCCAAAAAACATCACCGGAATCTCGGGATTCAGATATTTCAGTAACAACATCCTCACCAATACCAGTTTTATCCGCTATTATTTCTATAGGCAATATATTAGAAATTAAACTAGAAGAACCATGCACAATTTTATTGTTCAAAACATCTATACGTTCCTCTAAGACTTTAACCAAGGCTTCATTTTCCCGAGCTTTCTCTTCAGCTTTTTTATACTCATCTATCTTTTCATTTAGCTCTAATATTATCCTCTCCTGCTCTCGAACCCGACTAACATCTTTTATCTGTTCACTAACTGTCTTATTTAAGTCAGCGATCAAAACGTCCTGATCCCTGATCGTCTTGGCGTGATCATTAGCCTCTTCCTCCTTTTTCCGACGCAAGTTAGAATTCTCAAGAACCAAAGCGTCTTTTTCTTCAACAGTAATCATCCTTTCCTTTAAAGCTTTACTTCTTGCCTCAGCAGTACGCCGTTTATGATCCAATACCTTGAGTTCAACCCAGCGAGCAGGAATTGGGTATATCAAAGTAAAAAACATAGCTATACATAACGGGATTAAAAATCCATTAATAAAAAGGGTAATAGCATCAGGATATAAATACTCATGAATCAAACGAACCTTCTTCTGAGCGCTGTAGTCGGAAAAGAAATACAGAATAACCTCATGATTATAGAGCAACCAGGCAAGCGTAAAGCCACCACTAAGCGGACTAACGAACCTCTCTGTCAAAGTAAATCTAAATGAATCCAAGAAATCCCTAACCATCAATCAAACCTCATAAAATATTTATACACATCAAAATCATCAAAACTTAACTTTCATTGACTCATGATTATCCTCAACCGAATCACCGAGCAGATACATAAAGCTAAATCTCTTAGATGCTTCTAAACCATCGTTAGAACGCCAGGAATTCTCCGAGAAAACCTCCTGTGGCGTTACCAACAATTGTCCGTAACAGCCCATCCCATACCCTATGAGTCATATACAATCAGAAGTTACACTAAACCGAAACCAAAATCATGACCACAGGCCAACATAGCAATATAAAGACCAACAACATTCGTTCGGAAGTTGATAATACGATCCTTGTAAAGGTTGAATTTCAACACTTCATTCAGGACCTCCTGAAGAGTGAAGCCAGCTATTCTCTTTAGTATCAGGCCGCCATTCATCATGAAGCGTGATGCAAAGGTGTGCCGGAGAATGCAGGTCATCTGCCCTTCCGGGAAAAGAAACGTTCAACTATCCCACTACTCCCCAACTGATTACAAAATCTAACACGGCCCCCACCCGCTTTACATATCCGCTGAGCACTGCAGGTGATAACTTGCTAAACTATCACCCTCTGTATCACTATATGCAGACACATATACAGACCAATGCGCAGACACATATACAGAACCGCTGGCGCAGCAAGACGACCGCAGTAAAACAGCCAAGGCTGTTTCCCAGTATGTTAAGGAAGACACGATGATCGAGCATTTTATTGTAAACGGACAACAGGTACGGGCAGAGGATCTGCCGGAAGATGCGCGCCGCGCCCTTGAGCAGCTGAGAAATGGCGCTGACGACGTCGATTTTGAAGCCCTCAGCAGCATCACGGAAGCCGCTGGCACACGCATCGTCAAAACCAATAGCAATACCAAAGTGATTCTCAACGGCGGCCCGCTGGACAATATCAAAGATCTGCCGGATGACGTGCGCAAAGCCATGCTGGATTCAGGGATGTTTACCGACCACGATGGCAACGGTATTCCGGATATTCTGGAAAACGGTCAGGCCAACCCCTTCCACGAGTCCTTCACACCAGGAATTCTCTCCGCCAGAGCCAGTACCTATTCTTCGGAAAACAAACCCATCAGCGCCCGCAAAGGCTCAACCGCACAGTTACGCCAGCAAGCTGGCCAGACAGGTCAGCCGCTGAGTATCAAAGCGAAAGATGATGCGTTGAAACGCCGTCAGAACATCACCAATGCTCTGGTCGTTGCCGCTCTGGTAGCTGCCGGTCTGTATGTGTTTTTGTCCGGGCCGGTCTGAGCCCGGGATTCAGCCGCTGACGCTTTTATCCCTGCGCATCCTTCCCCTTTTCATCCATCCTTCTTTCAACCCTCTTTGCCTAACAGGGATTTCAGCCACTGCTTGGGGGTAGTGCCAAGGCGCTTTTTAAACGCCCGGTTCAGAGAAGAACTGTCATCGTAGCCCACTTCATTGGCCACCAGAGCAACCGGACGGTTATTGCGCAGCAGCGTCTGGGCTTTGCCAATGCGGATATCCGTGAGGTAATCCATCGGTGCTTTGCCGACGATGTCTTTAAACAGCGCCGCGAATTTGGAACGTGACATGGCAGCTTTTTCCGCCATCTGCTCCACCGTCCAGTTATCCGCCGGGCGTGCTTTCAGTTCGGCCATCAACGGCCCCAGAACATTGTGAGAAGACGCCGCCAGGTCGGTGGCACTGATAATCCCCTGATCCAGCACATAGCGCATCAGCTGTACCATAAAGATGTCAGTCAGGCGGTTGATGATCAGCCCACGGCCTTCGCCTTTACCGAAGGCTTCCACAAACAAATGATGAATGGTGCCTGCCAGACTGGCCTCCTGCGACGCATCCACCGTTACGTAGCGCGGCAGAATCTCCACCAGCCGGGCTTTCTGCCAGGCGTTGAAGGTAATGGTGGCACACACCAGCTCCGCATCGTCCGGGCCATCAATGCGCAATCTGTGCTCGCCACCGTCGGGAATAAAGATCACACAGGGCGCCGTCAGCGACAGCTCATCCGTGGGAGACAGCACCGTCATGGCGCCACTTTTAAGGAAGTGCAGATGCGAAGCCATCTCCAGCCGTTCTGCGCCCTGCAGGCCACATAATCCACCGGTAAAAAACACATCCGCGCTGAGATCAATATCTTTCAGTAATTCGCTTAAGGAATCCGTCATATCCGTGTTCGTCCTTTCACTGCCAGCCTTTCAGTACCAGCCATTCAGACCCGGCTGAGCTTCCGTTTGTTTGAATTTTTATAAGGAATGGACGATCTGCCATTTTTTAAAGCGTATCCGCCCGCTTTTATTTCGTTCGCAAACGTAATCTTTACAGCATGGAGAGCGGGCAACAACAGCCCGGATTCATACCCATTTAATCACGATATTAAAACTTAAAAACTGTAAGGAACCTGATATGAACGTATTCAAATCCCTGAAAATCGCTGGTCTGGCCGGTGCTCTGTTATTCAGCAGCCTGTCGTTTGCTTCTGCGGTAAACACCGGTGACAACGATGTAGCCATTCACGGTTATGACCCGGTCGCTTACTTCACCATGAACAAACCGATCGAAGGTAAAGCCAAATACACAGCCACTTATGATGGTGCAATTTACCGCTTTGCCAGCGCTGAAAACCGCGATCTGTTCAAAGCCAACACCGCGAAATACGCACCACAATACGGTGGTTACTGCGCAATGGGTGTAGCACTGAACAAGAAACTGGACGTTGATCCATCAGCCTTTTACATCGCTGACGACAAACTCTATCTGAACTACAACGCCGATGTCCAGAAGAAGTGGCTGCAGGATGTACCGGCTAATGTTCACACCGCAGACCGCGTATGGGACGGCATCGAAAACCTGTCTGTTGCCGAAACCAACGCCGAATAAGGCGCGTAAAACCGGATGGATAACACAGATATCCGGCTCAGTAGCAACGGGCATTCGTACCCACAACCTTTAGCTGTTGCATGGTTCAGCGCACGCTGGTGCGCGCCATGCAAACAGTTGGCGCCGATAATTGACAGGATTAAAAGTGCCTACCAGGACCGCTTACACATCGAGAAAATTGATGTCGATGATCAACCGGAACTGGCCGCGGAGTTTGGCGTACGTGCTGTACCAACACTGGTACTGATCAGCCGGAAAAAAGTGCTCAGTTTTACCGTAGGGGCGACTCCCTATTCAGAATTAAGCCAATGGATTGACCGTTATCTGGACGAATCCGGTAACTGACTGAAAGCGATAAATAACGAACCCGAACCTTAAAGCTGAAATGTGAAATAAGGCGCTGAGCAATCAGCACGGGTTCGACACAACACTACACAACCCAACAGATCAGCATTTAAAACACAGACGAGGTATTACCATGACAAGTAAACACGCAATGGCAGCAGCCGCATTAACCATGGCACTGACCACCATTACTGCCCTGCCAGCCCACGCAGCCGGGAAAGAAAAATGCTACGGCATTGCGGCAGCCGGTCAGAACGACTGTGGCAACCTGGCCGGTACTCATTCCTGTGCCGGTCAATCCAAAGTCGATAACGATCCGGGCGAATGGAAACTGGTGGCCAAAGGCTCCTGTGAAAGCATGGGTGGCATGCTCAAAGCAGACGCCAAAGCCAAATACCAGAAAAGCCTCAGCGCTGTGCTTTAACACGCCACTGTAACCGTTAAATGCCGCGGCAACGCCTCCGCCGCCGCATATTTTTAATTTAACTGTTAAGGGAGAAACCAATGAATACCTTAAACCGTCATCAGGCAGATTCTCTGCAGCAGAAACCACTTGCCGGTGTGGGACTGCGTCATGGGCATTATCAGGATGTACTTTTGTCATCCGCGCCTGATGACAATGCCGGGAACGCATTGGTTTCTCCCGATTTTATTGAAGTGCACAGCGAGAATTTCTTTGCTGATGGAAGCCCGGCGCAGACATTTCTGCAACAGGTCGCCACACACTACCCGGTCAGCCTGCACGGCACAGCGATGGGTATTGGTTCAGCAGCTGGCATTCACCTGGATTATCTGCAGCAGCTGAAAATATTGGTGGACGCGATTAACCCGCTAATGATTTCTGATCACGCCTGTTTCTGTTGGTCAGCAGAAGGCAGTGGCTGGCGTCACGCCGGGGATTTATTACCGGTTCCGATGGACAGTGTCAGCCTGGATATTATGGTTAACAACATTCAGGAGGTGCAGCAGTTTCTTGGCCGTCGCCTGCTGATTGAAAATATCGTTGCCTATGTACCACAGAACGCAGACGCCATGCAGGAAACCGATTTTCTGCAGGAAATGGCGTACCGCAGTGGCTGTGGGCTGTTAATCGATCTGAACAATGTGCTGGTGAATGCCAGTAATTTTTCGCCATCAGCTGGCAGCGGTCATAAAGACAGTACACTGCTTACTCCCTCATCTCTGACTCAGGCTATGCACTGGGTATCGCAACTGGATGCAGCTCTGGTCGGTGAAATTCATCTGGCCGGCTGCACACAGCCAGAGCCGGGAGCACTCATCATTGATGATCACGCTCAGCCGGTTTCTGCTGAAAGCTGGGCTTTGTATGAATACGCTATCGCGCATCTTGGTCCGCTGGCCACCCTGATAGAGCGCGATAACAATCTGCCCTCCTGGCCAGAGCTGCTGTCCGAAGCCAGCCATGCCCGTAACCTGCTGAATAAAGTACAGGAGTCCCGTCATGTCGCCTGAATTACAACTCAACGCACACGCCTGCCAGGCTGACAGCCAACAACTTAGCCAGCACCTGCTTAGCCAGGAACAGCTTAATCAACGACTGCAGCAGCAGCGTGGCTTTATGGATGAGGTGATGAGCCCACAGGAAAGCGAGCCGCCGGGCATGAACGTATACCGCAACAACTTAATCATGACAGCTGAGCGCGCTCTGTCACTCAGCTATCCGGTGTTGAAAAAGATGCTGGGGCCAGAGGCCATGACGATTCTCGCCCGCCAGCTGCTGCAACAGGAAACACCCCATCAGGGCGACTGGGCTGAATGGGGCAGCAGTCTCGACTGGCTGATCGTCAGCAGCGAGCTGCATGAAGAACATCCATATCTGGCCGATATGGCCAGTTTTGAATGGCGTATTCATTCTCTGCTGCGCAGCCCGCTGAATGGCTTTGCCGCTGACAGCCTGAGGTTGTTGGCGGCACATCCACTGCAGCAGCTGGGTGTGCGTTTTGTACCGTCACTCAGCGTATTTGTCAGTGAATATCCGGTCGCGCAGTTACGCCAGTTACACCGCCCTCTACAGGAGCATTACCTGCCGGCAGAATCCGCTGTTTTTGATGTATTTTCTGAGCGGGCTGAACACGAATATTCCCTGTTATGGCTGAATGCCGCAGGGCTGCAGATTCAGTCATTAAGCGAAGCTGAGTACGACTGGTTTCAGCACCTGTTACAGGGCCAGAGCCTGGACGAGGTCATTGATGCAACGCCGCAGGTCGACTTTGCCCGCTGGTTGAGCAATGCCATTCAATGCGGCTGGCTGACAGAGTTTTATCTGCGATAAATCGCATACAAAAACGTAAATTAAATTTTTAACACGGCTGTTTTCAACTCTGAATCTGCTGCTGAAACCATTGCGTCAAAAAAATGAAAGGAGCAAAGAAAAGCAGCAAAGGAAAACAGAAAAGAAAGACAGCGAATAAATAACCCTAACCCACCCATCGTTAATTAAAAATATAAGGAGTTCATAATGACTTCCACTTACATTTCAACTTCCACTCGTCTTGTTAACCTGTATCAGCAGGCCGAATCCTGGCTGACACACTTACATAATCCTGCAGCTTTAGTATCGCGGCTGTATATTGCGCAGGTATTCTTTGCCGCAGGCCTGACCAAAATAGCTGACTGGGATACCACGCTGTTTCTGTTTGAAGAAGAATACAGTGTGCCTTTTTTACCCTTTGAACTGGCTGCCGTGCTCGGTACCTTTGGCGAGCTGTTCTTCCCTGTCCTGCTGGCGCTGGGTTTTGCTACGCGCTTTGCCGCACTATCGCTGACGGTGATTAATATTGTTGCTGTGGTCAGCCTCAGCGATATTGCCCCCGCAGCACTCTACCTGCATGTCGTCTGGGGACTGCTGCTGGCGCAGGTTGTGATCTACGGCGGTGGCAAGCTGAGTATCGAAGGTGCGTATCAGCGTTTCTTTCATCGCCCGGCTTATGCTTCTTAAACAACAGGTGTCGGGCTTTATATCAGGGCGCGCCTGCGCCCGCTTGCTCCACTTACGCCCCTTACGCCCCTTGCGCCAGCCAGATAGTGCCAGCAATCCACTGGACCTGTAATCCGTTCGACAGCGGCAAAGCACATGCGGAAAGCAGGCATTGCCGCAGCAAACCCGCTACAATGCCGGCCTTTCTGACTGACGTACTGCTGGATATCTGCATGGCACTGAAAGCAACGATTTATAAAGCTGAGCTGATGGTTTCTGATATGGACCGTCACCATTATGCGACCTATCCGCTGACCATTGCTCTGCATCCGTCAGAAACCCTTGAACGCATGATGGTCAGGCTGGTCGCCTTTGCCCTCAATGCGGCAGACAATCTGGAATTCACCCGCGGTCTGAGCACAGATGATGAGCCGGATTTATGGGCCCGTTCGCTGAGTGATGAAATCGAACTCTGGATCGAACTGGGCCAGCCCGATGAAAAGCGCATCCGCAAAGCCTCTAATCGCGCGAAGAAGGTAATCGTTTACACCTACCACGGCCGCGCCGCTAACCTCTGGTGGGAGCAGATAGAAAAAGTCTGCAGCCGCTTTGATAACCTTCAGGTGATTGACCTCGCCGCTGAAGCAGTATCCCAGCTGGAGGGCCTGGCAGACCGCACTATGCAATTACAGGCAAATATTCAGGATGGCGTGTTATGGCTGGGCAGTGGTGATAAGAGCGTTGAAATCGCGCCGCAAAGCCGGCGCTGATTCGATCTGAATAACCGGGCAGTTAACTGCCCTTCTTCTTATTCTTTCCGCCTTTTTTGCCGGAATTATGCTGATATTGCTCAGCCACGTTCTGGTGGTAAAACTCAGACAACCACTGATACAGCTGTGGATGTTTTTTCTGCATCAGCTCCGGGCGCTCAAAAAAGTATTCTGAGGCCACGGCAAAGAATTCCGCATGATTAACCGTCGCATATTTTGAAATACCGGTGCGGCTGGTTTCGATCTGTTCAACCTTATGTTTAACCAGCGCAAACCAGGGTTCACTCTGCTGATAGCTTTCCATGCGTTCCGGAAAACCATCCACATTGCCATCGGCACCATCGACCAGATGGGCAAATTCATGAATCGCTACATTCTGCTTATCGCGGCTGTTGGCAAAGCCCGCACGCATATGCGGCTTACTCAAAGCCAGCTTACCCGCCATCGGGCCATTGCCAACCATGCCGGAAATCACTGAATCCGGGCGATTGCATTCGAAGCGTGAATTAAACAGCCCAGGCAACAGAAAAACCGCATTCACATTGAAGTAATGCCAGTCCGGGAAGGCCCAGACCGGGATCACAGCACCGGACGCTACCAGCAGGCGGTCTTCGTCGGTGACTTCCACCTGCTCGCCGCCTTCTACCCGCGTGGTCGCCAGAAACTGACGGATACGCAGTTCAAACACGGCCTGATCCTGTGCAGACAGGGTGCGATAAAACACCACATGCTCACGCAAAAAATCACTCCAGCCAGGTTGCCATGGCGGTAATGGCAGAGGTTCTCCGTCCAGCCAGCGGAAGATCCGCTGACCCAGACGCGCAAAGAAAGATGCCATCTCAGCTCTGAATTTCCAGCAGTTCGACTTCAAAAATCAGAGTCGAACCCGGCGGAATGGTGCCGGCACGCTGGTTACGGTAGGCCAGATCGGCAGGAATGTATAAACGCGCTTTTTCACCTTCGGTCATCAGCTGCAGCCCTTCTGTCCAGCCACTGATAACCTGATTCAGGCCAAAGGCAATTGGCTGATTGCGCTGTACGGAACTGTCGAATACCGTACCGTCAATCAATGTGCCGTGGTAATGCACCAGTACTTTGTCGCGGGACGACGGATGACGCTCACCAGAGCCCGGCTGAAGAACCTCATACTGCAGGCCTGAAGCGGTTTCGGTCACGCCGTCGCGTTGTTTGTTCTCATCGAGAAAACGCTGCCCTTCCTCACGGTTTTCGGCGGCGCCTTTGCTGCCGACACCGGCACGTTTGAGGGCGTACACCACCAGAGCAACGATTACGATGAGTAGAATAATTTTTGACATGTAGCTCTCCGCCCGGGGTCATTAAGTTCTGCGCCTGATTTTATCCGCCAGACAGACTTCATGCGAGCCGCGTTGACGATATTATGCGAAGAAATACGGATACGGCACACATTACACAACAAAAGACAGAACATCCCACAGCCAGTCTGAAGGAAGAGAA
>NZ_DJIO01000117.1:0-14598 GCF_002433655.1 Thalassolituus sp. UBA6592
ATCCGTTTTAAACTGTGGGACAGTAGTGGCTTCGGCGCCTTTTTTATTTCATTTTTACCACACGTTTATTTATCGGCTTTATGGCCGAACGACTGCTGAATTTCCACCAGCCGGTCAAGCACAGACAATATTCTGCTGAATTCGTCTGTGTCCGCCAGCCAGTTAAGAGCCATGGCTCCGGCCTCAATAGTCGACAGACCAAAATCATGGGGAGATGTCCGTATGCGGTAACGGCTTTTTTCCTCTGGCTGCAAGGCGATAAAAGGCAGCTCAGCAAGCCATGGGTTCTGTAATACCAGTTTACGGGTTTTACGCCAGGTACCATCAATGATCAGCAACGCCCGGACGGCATGTCTGTGCTCTGCAATAACGGCATTGCCACTGTTAAACGGATACAGCACCGCCACCTGATCCACTGGTGTATCACCAAACACCTGTTGATAACTGAAATGATCACCCTGCAGCAGCACGGAATCCTGAATACTCAGATTAAGCAGCGGAGCCGTTGACAGCGGATGCTTTGCTTCGGTCGGGTCCTGCCAGATCACCAGCTTCAGCTGATCTTTGGTTACCTGTGCTCCGTCGTTTACCTGTGTTCCGCTTACCCATGCTTTCATAGTCGTAATGGCGGAGCACAGACAAACGGACAACGGCCGCCTGCACACAGTACAGGCTGGTCGTTTGGCCATTTATTTTTTCCCGGCTTTAAGCAACGGTTTCAGGAAATGTCCGGTGTAGGAATCTTTATTCTTAACCACCTCTTCCGGCGTACCTTCAGCGATAATATAACCGCCTTTGGAACCACCTTCCGGTCCAAGATCGACAATCCAGTCTGCGGTTTTAATGACATCCAGATTGTGCTCGATCACCACAATGGTGTTGCCGTGATCGCGCAGACGATGCAATACCGCCAGCAGCTGCTCAATATCGTGGAAGTGCAGACCTGTAGTCGGCTCATCCAGAATGTAGAGCGTCTGACCGGTATCACGCTTGGATAATTCTTTCGCCAGTTTAACCCGCTGTGCTTCACCACCGGACAATGTCGTCGCGGCCTGACCGAGTTTAATGTAGGTCAGGCCCACATCAATCAGCGTCTGTAATTTACGCGCAACCGCCGGAATCGCATCGAAGAATTCACGTGCATCTTCTACCGTCATTTCCAGCACTTCGTGGATATTTTTACCCTTATAACGGATATCCAGCGTTTCGCGGTTATAACGTTTGCCGTGGCAAATATCGCACGGTACATAAATATCGGCGAGGAAGTGCATTTCCACTTTAATAACACCGTCACCCTGACAGGCTTCGCAGCGGCCACCTTTAACGTTAAAGGAAAAACGACCGGCTTTGTAACCGCGGGAACGGGCTTCCTGTGTACCGGCAAACAATTCACGTACCGGGGTAAAAATACCGGTGTAAGTGGCCGGGTTAGAGCGTGGTGTACGGCCAATCGGGCTCTGGTCGATATCGACCACTTTATCCAGCTGCTTCAGACCGGTAATGCTGTCGTACTCTGCCGCTTTCAGCGTAGTGGCACCGTTCAGTGCGGTCGACGCCAGCGGGAACAGAGTGCGGTTAATCAGGGTTGATTTACCGGAACCGGAAACACCGGTCACACAGGTCATCAGCCCCAGAGGAATCGTCAGGTCGACGTTATTCAGGTTATTACCGCGGGCGCCGGTTAAGGTCATCAGTTTATCTTTGTTATACG
Organism: Thalassolituus sp. UBA6592; assembly: GCF_002433655.1. Taxonomy (NCBI): domain Bacteria; kingdom Pseudomonadati; phylum Pseudomonadota; class Gammaproteobacteria; order Oceanospirillales; family Oceanospirillaceae; genus Thalassolituus; species Thalassolituus sp. UBA6592. The sequence goes on from NZ_DJIO01000117.1 coordinate 1,712, forward strand.
GCACGCGTTTTTCCGGCACCTGAATGCCACGCTTGCCAGACATAAACTGTCCGGTGATGGAATTTTTGTTGGCAAATACCTGCTTCGGCGTGCCCTGTGCAATCACCTGACCACCGTGAACGCCAGCCCCCGGGCCAATATCAATCAGGTGATCGGCGCTGCGGATCGCATCTTCATCGTGCTCAACCACCAGTACGGTATTGCCCAGATCACGCAGGCGGAACAGGGTTTTCAACAGGCGGTCGTTGTCGCGCTGATGCAGACCAATGGATGGCTCATCGAGGATGTACATCACCCCGACCAGACCAGCACCAATCTGTGAGGCCAGGCGGATACGCTGCGCTTCACCGCCGGATAAGGTATCCGAACTGCGGTTGAGGGTCAGATATTCCAGGCCCACGTTAACCAGAAAGCTCAGACGTTCACGGATTTCCTTGAGGATTTTTTCCGCGATTTCGCCTTTATGGCCATCCAGTTTCAGACTGCTGAAATAGCCGAACGCATCTTCCACCGGCATAGCGGTGCAGGCGTGGATGGTTTTATCGCCAAGAAATACGTTGCGTGCTTCAACGCGCAGACGGGAACCTTCACAGGCCGGACACGGCTGCACACTCAGATATTTGGATAATTCCTCACGCACCATCTGCGAATCGGTTTCGTGATAGCGGCGATCCAGATTCGGCAGTACACCCTCGAACGGATGCTGCTTGATGATCTGATCACCACGGGAATTCACATAACTGAAGTTCACTTCTTCATCGCCACTGCCATTCAGCAGCAGACCGCGTTGCTTGACCGTTAACTTGCTGAATGGTTTGTCGATGCTGAAGCCATAATGCTCGGCCACGGAGCTGAGCATCTGGAAATAATAAATACTGCGCCGGTCCCAGCCACGGATAGCCCCTTCAGCAATGGTCAGCGACGGGTCCTGAACCACTAGTTCCGGATCGAAATATTGCTTAACCCCCAGGCCATCACAGCTTTGACAGGCACCGGCCGGGTTGTTAAAAGAAAACAGGCGCGGTTCGAGTTCCGACAGGCTGTAACCACAGTGCGGACAAGAAAACTGCGAAGAAAACAGCAGCCGCTCAGCTTTGTCGTCATCCATATCGGCGACCAGCGCCAGACCACCGCTCAGTTCGATGCAGGTTTCCAGTGATTCAGACAGACGCTGTTCAATGCCTTCTTTGATTTTAAAGCGATCCACCACCACTTCGACGGTGTGCTTGCGGCGCTTATCCAGATCCGGCGTATCATCCAGATCACACACCAGACCATCCACCCGCACGCGGATAAACCCCTGGGCGCGCAGACTTTCAAAAACATGCAGATGTTCACCCTTACGGTCACGGATCACCGGCGCCAGAATCATCATTTTCGCGCCTTCCGGCTGCGTCATGATGGCGTCGACCATCTGGCTGATGGTCTGGGCTTCCAGTGCAACATCGTGATCCGGACAACGTGGCGTACCGACGCGGGCAAACAGCAGACGCAGGTAGTCGTAAATCTCGGTTACGGTTCCCACAGTAGAACGCGGGTTATGAGAGGTCGACTTCTGCTCAATCGAGATCGCCGGTGACAGACCTTCGATCAGATCCACATCCGGCTTTTCCATCATCGACAGGAACTGCCGCGCGTAAGTGGAGAGCGATTCAACATAGCGCCGCTGGCCTTCGGCGTACAAAGTGTCAAATGCGAGGGAAGATTTGCCGGAACCACTCAATCCAGTGATGACGACCAGTTTGTCACGGGGAATATCAATATCGATGTTCTTGAGGTTGTGCGTGCGCGCCCCGCGGACGTGAATCGTGTCCATAGTTGACTCTTCGTTCCGAAACAAAAGCCACTATTGTAATTCATGCGCGGGACGCTTACAGCCGATTATTCAACCGGTTCCTGCAACAACTCTTCCATATACTCTTTTGCCCAGTTCACCGCCTGAATACGGTTAGCGGCCCCAATCTTTTTGAACAGATTGTAAATGTGGGTCTTCACCGTATGCATACTGACGCTGAGTTTCTCGGCAATTTCGATATTGGTAGCGCCGGTGGCAGTCAGACGCAGAATCTGCTTTTCGCGGCGGGTAAGCTGAGTGGTCGTAGTGGGCATTTTGCGTGGCTTGTGGCGGGTTTTTTCAAGGTACTTACCGATCAGCTCACGCGGTAACCAGTACTCCCCTTCAAACAAGCCGATGATGCCTTTGCTCAGCTGCTGCTGGGAGGTATCACGATAAAACAGCCCGTTCACCATGGGCCAGGCAATAAAGCGCTCCGCCGGATGACCTTTGATCACGTTAAACAGGGCCACTTTAATATCCATATCCTGCTCGTGGATTTCATCAAGCAGATCGTGCAGCTTATCCGGACGCGCGCAATCCGCATCGATCAAAGCAAGAGTTCCGGTGGAGGAAAGGCTCCATTCCGGTTGCCATTCCGGTACATTGACCAGCTGACAATCAACGTTAGTACGCTGATGAATGTAACCAATAAGAATTGAATTCTGAAGATTCTGATGGCCAAACAATATGACCCGCTTACCTGGCAAACCAACCTGGCGATCCATAACATAGCTCCTTTATGTTTACCCGGAATTTTGGGCGTACTCGCCGGTCTTCCCCAACCGACGAATTGAGTGTACGCAATCCCGGTGAAAATACCAATTCAGTATCGGTCATTTACGGTCCGTTTTTACTGTAGAAACGACCTGTTATGACTCTTTTTCCTAGTATTCCAGAAGCGAATAAAAACTGCGGAACTAAGCATTTTTTATGTCATCCGACTACCCGCCTAAGGTGAAAATATAATACTCCCGTGCCAGTGTGGCGTCTGTCCTCTCAGGAGACACCCCGATAACTGGTATATCAGAGCTGATAACCGGAGGCCAAAGCTGTTAAACTTGCGCTCCTTTTCTGTTCAGTTACCAGTTACACCATGTCCACCTCGTCATCCCGGGTTAGCGCCCCTGCCAACGATGCCCGTACTCAGGCCGCATTTTCCGCTGTAGAGAAACGCGCCGTTATTTCTCTGGCCTCCTTATATGCTCTGCGTATGCTCGGCCTGTTTATGGTCTTGCCGGTGATGATGCTGGAAGGCAGTAAGCTTGAAGGTGCCACACCCCAGCTGCTGGGTCTGGCCATGGGTGTCTACGGACTGACCCAGGCACTGTTGCAGATTCCGGCCGGTACTCTGTCCGACCGCATTGGCCGTAAGCCCATTATTGTTGGCGGCCTGATCATTTTTGCCCTGGGCAGTTTTATTGCCGCCAGCGCTGACAGTGTCTGGGGCGTGATTGCCGGCCGCGCCCTGCAGGGTGGTGGCGCCATTGCCAGTGCCATTATGGCGCTGGTAACTGACCTCACCCGCGAAGATAACCGCATGAAGGCCATGGCCTCCATCGGTGCCAGTATCGGCCTGTCATTTTCTGTTGCTCTGGTGCTCGGCCCATGGCTGGTCAGCCTGGGTGGTCTCAGCCTGATCTTTGCCGCGACCGGAGTGCTCGCCATTGGTGGCGTGCTGGTCACCCTGTTTGTGATCCCGACCCCGCCGCCCAAAGCCCACCGTGACGCCACTGCGGTATGGGAAGAAGTCTTTAAACAGATCAAAAACCCTCACCTTTGGCCGCTTAACGTGGGGATCTTTCTGCTGCACGCGCTGATGGTGGCCATTTTTGTTGGCATACCAAAACATCTGCTGGAAGCGGGTTTACCGGCGGAACACCACAGCTGGCTGTATCTGCCGGTTCTGGCCATCGCCTTTGTCCTGATGGTGCCTTTTATCATCGTGGCGGAAAAGAAACGCAAAATGAAAAGCGTGGTGATCACAGGTGCTGTGGTCATCGCCATTGGCCTGTTCGGTATGGCCTTCGCCTCTGAACTCTGGCATTGGGTTGTGCTGATGCTGGTTTACTTCTGGGGTTTCAATCTGATGGAAGCCAGCCTGCCGTCCTGGCTGAGCAAGGTTGCACCTGCCGGAGCCAAAGGCAGTGCCATGGGAATCTACTCCAGCATGCAGTTCCTCGGCGCCTTCTGTGGCGGCGGAATGGGTGGCTGGGTGCTCGGTCACTATGGCAGTTCTGCACTATTTGTCGGACTGGGGGCATTAGTGATACTTTGGGCGCTGGTCTTATCCCGCACCTCCGCCCCCCGCCATCTGACCAGCGTACGTCTGGCAGTAACCGGCGACTGCAGTGACCTTCAGCTGTCACAATTACTGGCTCTGAAGGGGGTTTCAGAAGTCAGTCTGCAGGCCAGCGAAGGCGCCATTTATCTGAAAGTCAGTGCCACGGATTTCGATCAGGAAGAAGCACTGAACATAATACAATCTACAGGAGAAGAGCATGGGTCGCAGCGTTAACAAAGTGACACTCATTGGTACTCTGGGTCGTGACCCCGAAGTTCGCTATATGCCGAACGGCAATGCCGTTGCCAACCTGACCATGGCAACCGACGAAAGCTACAACGACCGTCAGACCGGTCAGAAAGTTGAGCAAACCGAATGGCACCGCATTGTGGTGTACGGCAAGCTGGCTGAAATCGTTCAGCAATACCTGAAGAAAGGCTCCAAAGCCTACTTTGAAGGCCGCCTGAAAACCCGTGAATGGGAAAAAGACGGCGTCAAACGCTACACCACTGAAATCGTTGCCAACGACATGATGATGCTCGACGGCCGTGGCGCCAACGACAACATGAGCGGCTACCAACAGCCATCACAGATGATGAATGGTCCACAGGGTGGTATGAATGGCAGTATGAACAATGGTATGGGCGGCGGCCAGCCTCAGGGCGGTTACGCCCAACCGCAGCAGCCAGCACAGCAACAGCAACCACCACAGCAGCGCCCCGCGCCTCAGCAGGCACCACAACAGGCGCCGCAGCAACCAGGTGGCTATCAGCAGGCTCCGCAACAGCCAGCCCGTCAGCCCCAGCCTAATCAGGGTTATCCGGGTGGCGGCTACCAGCAGGCTCCGCAACAGGCGCCGGCACCACAGCCAAGCAACAGCTTTGACGATTTCGACGACGATATCCCGTTCTGAGAAACGTCTGCCAGCTATAAAAAAGAGCCGCTTCAGCGGCTCTTTTTTTGGCTCAGATTTTTAATCTCAGGCAGCGGAATCTGACGTATGCCCGGCATTCACTGCCCGCTCAGTTTTACCGCCGGCCCGATACAGACGCCAGACCACCACAAGCGTCGACAGCATCAGCACGGCTGCCACCAGTGATACCACCTGAGTCGCCAGATCAAACGCTGATCCGGCAGCGTCCGCCAGCAACTGACCCTGCGCTTCAGGCAGGCTGCGCGCCATCGCCATCGCCGCATCAATGCTGCCGTTCGCAGCTGCCGGCAACACCACACCGGCCGGAGCAGAGAAAGTATTCATATAAACTGTGGTCATCAGGCCACCCAGTAAAGCAATGCCAAGTACTGCGCCGATTTCATAACTGACTTCCTCCAGTGACGCCGCCATACCAGCCTTTTCTGCCGGTGCGCTGTACATCACGTCTGTTGAAGCCAGGGTCATGGCCACGCCATCGCCCAGCCCCAGCAAAGCCAGCATCACCATCAGAAACCACACCGGCAGCTCTGCCGACAGAGCAATCCCCAATGCCGCAAAAGCGCCCAGACCAAGTGCAATATACAGAGTACGGCGATAGCCAAGACGCGGGGCGACGACACCGGCCACCAGGCCAGCCACTAACCCCGCCAGCGGCAATGGCAGAATATGCAGCCCGGCTTGCAGAGGCGTGAAGTTGTCCACCAGCTGCAGACGCTGAGTAATCACCAGTTCAATGCCTACCATGCCAGCCATAGCCACCAGAGCAATAATAAAGCCGTTACTGAAGCGCGGGTTATTGAACAGACGGAAGTCGATCATGGGTTCCGTCTGACGTAACTGGCGGCGGATAAAAAACACCAGCAGCAGCAGGCCTGGCACGCCCGTCAGCAACGCCAGCCAATAGGATGGCGCAACGCCAAACACTTCTTTCACGGCAAAAATCACCAGTACCAGACCGGCCAGAATTTCTGCGGAGGCGGGTAAATCGAAGGTGCGGCGGCGATCGCCGTCCTGCTGCGGCACATAACGCAGCGTCAGCACCAGTGCCGCCAGCACCACCGGAACATTAATGAGAAACACCGCCCCCCACCAGAAGTACTCAAGAATCACACCGCCAATCACCGGGCCAATAGCCATCCCGCCACCGGATACCGAGGCCCACAGCCCGATGGCCATGGTGCGTTCTTTTTCATCGGTGAAACTCTGACGGATCAGCGCCAGAGTTGCGGGCATCATCATCGCCGCGCCAACCGCCAGCCCCACCCGGGCAGCAATCAGCGTGGCAGCTGTGGGAGCAAAGGCTGCCAGCAACGAGCTGACACCAAATACCAGCAATCCCAGTAAGAACAACCGGCGATGACCATAACGGTCACCAAGAATACCCATCGGCAACAGCAGACCCGCAGCCACCAGCTGGTAAGCATTAATAATCCACAGTTTCTGCTCCGGACTGGCGTCCAGATCCAGAGTCAGTGCCGGCAGTGCCGTATAAAGCACCGTAATATCAACCACAATCAGCAGCAATGCGCTGGAAACGATGGCCAGAATCAGCCAGCGTCGTGCGAACAGCATAAAATTAACCTTCCCGGCTCCGTCATGTGTCAGCAACATTCGTGCGTTGACGGTGACGGGCCTTATAATTTACTTTTACGAACACCGACAATATAAATACATACGTATTTATTTAAAAGAGAAAAGTATGGGCCGACGCAAAATTATTGACCGCAATGTTCTGTTAGACATAGCCGAGAAGATCGTTGGTGAGCAGGGCGCCAAAGCACTGACCATTGACGCACTGGCCAAAGCGGCAGGTATCACCAAAGGTGGCGTGCAATACAGCTTCCGCAACAAAGAGGCCCTGCTGGATGCCATCTTTGAGCGTTGGGACCAGCAGTACAACAGCCTTTACCGCTCCATTGCCGGCGACAGCCCGGATGCCCTGGGCAAAGTGGCAGGCCATGTTCAGGCCACCCGCCAGGCCGACGAAAGTGCCAACGCCCGCGCCGCCAGCCTGATGATGGCGCTGCTGGAAAACCCCAAGCAGATGGCGGTCAACCGTGTCTGGTACCGGGACATTATTGCCGGTCTGGATCTCAGTGATCCTCAGGCACGCCGGATGCGGCTGGCCTTTCTGGCTTCAGAAGGCGCGTTTCTGCTGCGCAGCCTGGGGCTGCTCGATATCGATGACAACGAATGGCAGGACATGATGGGCGATGTCACCCGGCTGCTGCAGCCTGACGGCAAAGATGAGCAGCCGGATTAGGCCGCTCCTCATTCTTGTTTCTGAGTAAACCTGCGGCAGTAACAAATCTCCTCTGAATTTCCCGGCACCCGCCACAGTTCCGGCTATGGTTAAAAAAACAACAATGTGGACTTTCCCGGAATCCCCCGCCGGGAAACCGGGAAATTTATGCTGCGTAAAACTTCAATTAAACTGCGCCTGATTGCCATTCTGGCGATTCCCCTGCTCGCCCTGCTGCTGTCATCCGGTTTGTTACTGAACCGCATGATTGCACTGCACGACGATCTCGACAGCCTCTATGAACACCGGGTTCATCCACTGCAGCAGCTGAAAAACACCTCTGACGCCTACACCGTGACCACCCTTGAGCTGCTGCATAAGTACCGCGGCAATCTGATAGATCAGGAGCAGCTTATCAGCGCTGTCAGTGCTGCCATTGCATTGGGCGATAAGAACTGGGCGCTTTATCTCAAGAGCAGGCACACGGAGGAAGAACGCAGCCTCATCGACAAAGCAGAGAAACTCCGGAGCAGCCTTAATACTTTCATCAGCAAAGAGATTGCTCTTACGTCCACCGGTCAACTGAAAACTATGAGCAACGAAGTATTCTCGAAAACCCTGTACGATAATTTCGACCCCATGATTCAGGCTCTGCGGAAACTTATGAAAACCCAGCTGACCGTGGCCGGAGAATTTGTTGCCCGTAACGACGCAGAATTTGAGTCTCTCATGAGCCAGCTGAGCGGTTTACTGATCACTCTGGTCATTACCCTGATCGCCCTGGGTTTCGCTATTTACCGCTCAGTTATCCGCCCGCTGCGCAACCTGCGCATCGCCCTGATTACCATCTCAGATCAGGCCGACCTGGCGCACAGAGTGGATATTTCCGGCCGTGATGAAATTACTCAGATGAGTCTGGCTTTAGACGGTATGCTGGAAAGTTTCCGTTCAACACTGGAGCGGGTCGCCACAGCGTCGAACAAAACCAACAGTGCGGTCACCGACCTGAAAGCCAGTAACAGGCAGGTGTGCCACTCCATTAATGAACAGGAAGAGCACCTGTCGGCCGTGGCAACAGCGATTAATGAAATGAGCAGCAGCATCAGTGAAGTGGCAAGTAATGCAGCTCAGACTTCGTCCTATGCCTGTGATGCCAACACCATGGCGACAGACGGACAGAGCAAAGTTCAGGATAACCTGACGGCGATTGAAACCCTGTCAGAATCCATGCAGCGCACTTCCTCGGTCATTCATCAGGTGCACAAAGAATCCGACGGCATCAGTACCGTACTGACCGTTATCCGTTCGATTGCCGAGCAAACCAATCTGCTGGCACTGAACGCTGCCATTGAAGCCGCCCGCGCCGGTGAATCTGGCCGCGGTTTTGCCGTGGTCGCTGACGAAGTGCGTACCCTGGCGAGTAACACTCAGGATGCGACAAAATCCATTGCCACCATGATAGATACGCTGCAGTCCTCAACATCCGCTGCGGTCAGCAGCATGGAAGACGCCAGTGGTCTGGCAGAAGCCAGTCTGGGCTATGCGCGCAGCGCCGGTGAAGTACTGGATAACATTGCCGCTACGGTGCAGCAGATCAGCGATATGAACATGCAGGTGTCTACCGCCACAGAAGAACAGGCGTCTGTCGCCGGGGAAATTCAGAACAATCTGAATAAGTTCCACATGAACCTGAGTATGATCGCCGAAGTTATCCGGATGAATAATGAGTCCTCGGCGGCGATTTCCGAGCAGACCATTGACCTCAGCGCTCAGCTGGCGAAATTCAAAGTCTGACGGCTCAGCATTTAACAATCCGGAGTTTCAGGATTTACAACAGAAGTCCGTCAAACAGCTCCACAGTCACCGTCTCGCCACTTTCCACCCGGCCGCGCTGCTGCTCCAGAACGATGTAGCAGTTGGCCTGACTGAGTGAACTCAGCACCGCCGAACTCTGATTCCCCGCAGCACGCACCTGCAGCTGGCCATCGCTGTCGTATGAACAAATTCCGCGCTGAAAGTCGGTTCGTCCCGGACGCTTACGTAATACCTCCGCGGCCCTGGCCGTTAAACGCTGAGCCATCACCTGCTGTTCTCCGGCCAGGCGGCGTAACATAGGCGTTGCCAATTGATGCATAGTCACCATGGCTGATACCGGATTGCCCGGCAGACCAATAAACAGGCTATTGGGCAAATGCCCGCAGGCGAAAGGTTTGCCCGGTTTAATGGCCAGTCGCCAGAAATCAATGCGCCCCAGGGATTCCAGCACGTCTTTGGTGTAATCCGCCTCACCAACTGACACGCCACCTGTGGTCATCACCACATCGGCCGCGCTGTCTGCCTGCTCAAACGCTGCGCGCAGGGCACTGGCGGAATCTTCAACAATGCCGAAGTCCACCACCTCACAGCCCAGCCGGCGCAGCATAGTGCCAACGGTAAAGCTGTTGCTCTGATAAATCTGGCCAGTCGCCAATGGCTGCCCCGGTGCAACCAGCTCATCGCCGGTTGCCATCAAGGCGACTTTAATACGCGGTTTAACGCTGACCTGAGCGATGCCAATACTGGCCAGCAGGCCAAGATCAGCCGGGCGCAGACGTCGGCCAGAGGCAAGAATCTGCTGCCCGCTACGAATATCCTCACCGCACAGGCGGACGTTATCCCCCTGCTCTGCTGGATGCGGAAAGCGGATCAGACCTTCACCCGCGACTTCCGTATTTTCCTGCATCACCACGGTATCAGCGCCGTCAGGCATCACCGCCCCGGTCATAATGCGGATGCATTCCCCGGCCTTCATCTGCCCAATAAAAGGATGGCCAGCCATGCTTTTTCCAGCCAGTTTCAGCGTATCCCCGGCAGCCAGATCCGCAGCGCGTACGGCGTAACCATCCATCGCTGAATTATCTGCCGGTGGCACATTGAGCGAGCTGTGTATGTCTTCCGCCAGAACCCGGCCATCGGCATCCGCCAGTGCAATCGTCGCGCTGCCGGGTTTGGGCTGAACAAAATTCAGCAGACTCTCAAGGGCCTGATCGACGGGCGCTAAACCGGGTGAATCACAGGTAATCATTCAGCCAACCTTCGCACTGACGTTAAATTCTGCATCGGCAGACAGTGCCAGCGACAGGATCAGGTCATCACCGCTTTCCAGTGGGCCGACGCCTGCCGGTGTGCCGGTCATGATGATGTCACCCGGATTCAGGGTAAAAATCCGGCTCATATGAGCAATCAGCGGAATCAACGGAAACAGCATGTCGGCGCTGTTGCCCTGCTGTTGAATGCGGCCGTTACGCTCCAGCTTCAGATCAATATTGCCCCAGTCGATGACTTTACTGGCGGCCATAAAGGGAGTCAGCGGGCAGGCGCCGTCAAAGCCTTTAGCCACTTCCCATGGATGTCCTTTCTCTTTCAGTTTTGACTGCAGATCACGCAACGTCAGATCCAGACCAAGGCCAACACCGGCCAGTGCCGCAGCCACGTCAGCCTCATCAGCATTGCTCAGGCGGTCACCGATCAGAACGGCGATTTCCAGTTCGTGATGCACAGAACCCTGCCCTTCTGGCAGCGTAAAGGACGGAGCCACATTCACCGCGGCGTCTGCCGGTTTAATAAACAGGATAGGTGCAGACGGCACCGGATTATTCAGTTCTTTGGCGTGCTCGGCATAGTTACGCCCAACACAGACAATTTTACCGGTAGTATGAGGAAAGGACTGATTTTCCAGGTTCGCATAAAACATAAAAGACGGCCTGCTCTTAGTTGAGTAAGCCGTTACTTTACCGCAAAGCAGAACAGAAAATCAGGTCAGCAGACGGATGGAGACAGGCGACTTTTTGCTTATAGGCAGCGATAGTCTGCACTGCCCGTAAATAAAATGCCGCAATTACGAGGCGTGACGGGAATGGCGGATAAGCTCAGCCAGCTCACGATCAACGGCAGATGGGTCTGGCATATTCAGTTCCAGCAATCGACGCAATGTGGTCATGCTGTCGAGGTCCATGGAGTCACAGGCGCAGCCGACCACGTCTTCATCAATATGCACCAGCGAGCAGTTCATGGTGATAACCTGATCATCGGATAATTCCAGAGTAACCACCAGCTGCTGTTCCAGCCGCCAGTTCACCCGTTCGGGACGCACCAGCAGCAAACCGCGCAGGCTGATGTCCATGCAATGGGTCTCCAGCACGTCACCTTCGGTGGCGACCTTCACCCGGCGCAGAAAATGCACCCGTTCAAACTGACGCTTATCCATAGTTTTCCTCAGTGGAATCACCATAAAACAAATAATACCCTTGTTGATACCCTATTAGTTTTAGTAGTAATTGCTGATAACGCAAACCGGCTGCCGGTGCACAACGTGACCTTTATGCCAACAGAGACAGGCTTTTCAGAGACGAGTTTTTATTGCGAGCTGAGAGAATGGAATGCAGCAAAGCAAGGTGAACAGATAAGAAAGGATGACGCGGGAAAACTCCCGCGTCAGTGCGCCGGATCAGGCCAGACGCTTGTACTTCATACGCTTAGGTGCAGCATCGGCACCCAGACGTTTTTTGCGGTCTTCTTCGTATTCGGTGTAGTTACCTTCAAAGAAAGTCACTTTCGAATCACCTTCGTATGCCAGGATATGCGTAGCAATACGGTCCAGGAACCAGCGGTCGTGGGATACCACCATCACTGCACCCGGGAAAGCATCCACCGCTTCTTCCAGTGCACGCAGGGTTTCTACGTCGAGGTCGTTGGACGGTTCGTCCAGCAGCAGTACGTTAGCGCCCTGCTTCAGGGTATAAGCCAGTTGCAGACGGCCACGTTCACCACCGGATAATTCACCCACGCGTTTCTGCTGATCACCGCCTTTGAAGTTAAAGCGGCCGATATACGAACGGCTTGGGTAATCCTTACCGTTAATATTGATCATATCCAGACCGTCGGAAATCGCTTCCCACACGGTTTTCTTGTCATCCAGCTCATCGCGCAGCTGTTCAACGAAGGCCAGTTTAACGGTTTCACCGGTAATTACTTCGCCGGAATCCGGCGTTTCCTGACCGGCAATCATGCGGAACAGGGTGGATTTACCCGCACCGTTACCACCGATAATACCGACGATAGCACCCGGCGGTACGGTGAAGCTCAGATCATCAATCAGCATGCGGTCACCGAAGGATTTGCTGACGTTATGGAATTCAATAACCTTGTCACCCAGACGCGGACCAGGCGGAATATAAATTTCGTTGGTTTCGTTACGGGTCTGGAATTCACGGGAATTCATTTCTTCAAAACGGGCCAGACGGGCTTTGGATTTGGACTGACGTCCTTTGGCACCTTTACGTACCCATTCCAGCTCGTGCTTGATGGCTTTGGCGTGAGCGTCTTCAGACTTCTGTTCCTGCTCCAGACGCTGTTCTTTCGCTTCCAGCCAGGTGGTGTAGTTACCCTGATACGGAATACCGTGACCACGGTCCAGCTCCAGAATCCACTCCGCACAGTTATCAAGGAAATAACGGTCGTGGGTGATCGCCACCACAGTGCCCGGATATTCTTCGAGGAATTTTTCCAGCCAGCCAACGGATTCAGCATCCAGGTGGTTGGTTGGTTCGTCGAG
>NZ_DJIO01000117.1:14909-15112 GCF_002433655.1 Thalassolituus sp. UBA6592
AGGTGGTTGGTTGGTTCGTCGAGTAACAGCATGTCCGGCTTGGACATCAGCAGTCGGCACAGCGCCACACGACGGCGCTCACCACCGGACAGTTTGGTGACGTCAGCATCCCATGGTGGCAGACGCAGTGCATCAGCAGCGATTTCCATCTGACGTTCCATATCATGGCCGCCAGCGGTCTCGATCAGAGCTTCCAGTTCGCC
>NZ_DJIO01000003.1:0-7161 GCF_002433655.1 Thalassolituus sp. UBA6592
GCCCCAAACTGTGGGACAGCAGTGAGGACTATCCCGGCTTTTTTACGTCTGCTTAATTACTCTTCACTGTACTGAATTTCATTACCCGGATGAAAATCCTTACTGCCATAAAGCTGCGACAGCAATCGGGCTTCACCGTTTGGCTGCACCATGCGCGCATGATGGCGGGTCAGCTTACGCGGTTCATCGACACCACAGGAGTGCGCAATAATGCCCACTTCCTGCAGCATGGTTTCCACAAAGTGAGCCACCCGCTCCGCTTTGTCTGATGGCACTAAACCGCGTTGCAAGCGGGGATTATGGGTGGTGATACCGGTCGGACAGGTGTTTTTATTACACTGAAACGACTGGATGCAGCCCAGCGCAAACATAAATCCACGGGCCGATACAACGAAATCGGCACCAACACACAGCGCCCAGGCTACGCGGTCAGGTGTAATCAGCTTACCGGAGCAGATTACCCGGATACGCGGGCGCAGATTGTATTCATCCAGCATGTCCACCAGCATAGGCAGCGACTGGTTTAGTGGCAGCCCCATGTAATCCATCAGCGGTTGTGGCGCTGCCCCTGTACCGCCTTCGGCACCATCCAGCGTAATAAAATCCGGTGCGCTTTCCGGGCCACGTACCTGAATGGCACGGCACAGATCGCGGATCCAGTTAATATCGCCCAATACCGCTTTAAAGCCGGTCGGTTTACCGGTCACCGCGCGCACACGGGCAATCATATCGAGCAGATCGTCTACGCTGCGGATATCCGGGTGGCCATTAGGGCTGATGGAATCCTCTCCCACCGGAATATGGCGGATAGCTGCAATTTCTTCGGTGACTTTGGCGCCAGGCAAAATGCCGCCCTTGCCCGGTTTCGCCCCCTGACTAAGTTTGATTTCAAACATGCGTACCTGCTCGTGGGCGGCAATGGCATGCAGTTTATCGTCGTCCAGTTCACCCAGTTCATTACGCACGCCGTATTTCGCGGTACCAATCTGAAAGACAATGTCGCAACCACCTTCCAGGTGATACGGCGACAGGCCACCTTCCCCGGTGTTCATCCAGATTCCGGCTTTTTTCGCACCACGTGACAAAGCCTGCACTGCTGGCTGCGACAGCGCACCAAAGCTCATACCGGACACATTGATCAGTGAACTGGTGGTGTAAGGCGTACGGCAATGTTCGCCCACGGTGATTGGCTGAGTCTCAGCAAACTCGGTTTTCAGTGCCGGAAAGGGGCTGTTCACGAAAATAACCGTACCCGGTAAATCCAGATGACGGGTCGAGCCGAAGGAAATGGTGGTGTTCACCTTTTTCGCAGCCCGGTACACCCAGCTGCGCTCAGCACGGTTAAACGGCATTTCTTCGCGGTCCATGGCAAAGAAGTACTGGCGAAAAAACTCCCCCAGATGCTCGAAAAAATAGCGGAAGCGGCCGATGACCGGGAAGTTACGCCGCACTGTATGGCTGGTCTGGCGGATATCAATAAAGTAGGCAAAGGCCACCCAGCCGAAAACGCTGAGGGTAATGATCGCAAGCAGGCTGAGCAGCACGATCATGCCATAGGCTGCGATGATAAATATCTGGTCGGTCATGACATCTCCGGCGGAAACTGAATCTGGCGTAAGAATAGAGACTTATGACCATACTGTCATGACTGACCACAAAGACAATGAGAACTTGCAGGCAAAAAAAGAGAGCAGAATCTGCTCTCAAAGGCGGAAAACAAACATCAGGAGATAATTACCAGTCCGTTACTGCGTTTTCTTCGATGCTCAGCTGCCGGAAGAAAGAGGGCAATCCTCCCGGCAGCAGAGCTGAGGAACTGAATGTCATTAAGCTGTTGGCGTAATGTTCTTAACGTTTTTGGCACTGAAATAGGCGAACCCGCCTTCCACATCACCGACTTCCACCCGGTTAGGGGCAAGCGGTGAACTCTTGATCGCTGCGATATACAGACCATGGCTGGCGATCAGGTTCTTATCCACATCGTTAAAATGCGGTTGGGAAAAAGCAAAGGTTTTGCGCTCACAGCCACGCTCAAGAGTCAGGATCAACTGAGCGTCGGTGAGTTCATTGGCACGTGAATAATTCACGTAGGTTACCTGGTAACCCTGATCAAATTCGTAGAGGTACTGATCGACTGTCTGGCGGCTGATGCTCATGTATTTAAACCTGTTATGGCACACCTCAGGGTGTTACCTGTTAAAACGGGCTTTCGCTGGATCGTATATTTATTTTTACGACCGTAAGAAAACGCTGGGACTAACTTAGGTTTAGCTGCCTAAAGGCGGTACCGCAATTGCCGATAACAGAAATCTACAGACTTTCCTGTCGCGTCAGTTTTCAGTTAAAGAAACGACGTAAAAGCCAGTAAAATCAAACAATTGGGATAAATGACAGGTGTCAAACTTTTGATGTGTTACAGGAAAAAACACGCGGTAACAGACTGCCTGCTTAACGGCCAACAGTCTGTTACTGCACTTCAGTCAAAAGCCGTCAGTGATGGTAAATATGGCTCAACAAATCGTGTAAATGGGGTTGCTCAAACTGAAATCCCGCCGCGGTTAAACATTCAGGCATGACTTTCTGCCCCTGCAACAGCAGCACACTCATTTCACCAAATGCTGCTTTGGCAACAAAGGCCGGTATCGGCATCAGTGCCGGACGATGCAGAGCGGCAGATAACGCCTGCGTGAAAGTCCGGTTGCTTTGCGGTTGCGGGGCGGTCATATTCACCGCACCGCTGATCTGGCCATCAAGTAAAAAATCGACCGCGCGACAATAATCTTCAAGACCAATCCAGGACAGCACCTGACGGCCATCGCCAATCACCCCGCCAAGGCCCAGACTGAAAGGCAACTTCAGACGTTTCAGCATGCCGCCATCAGCGCCGAGCACAACCCCTGTTCTGAGCACCAGAAAGCGTTCGGTCAGTTCTTTCAGCGGCGCTGCCGCCTGTTCCCATTCGGCACACAGGCGCGCGGCAAAATCACTGCCCGCACTGGCCTGCTCATTCAGGCTGATGCTGTCATCGGCAAAGCCACCGTAATAGCCAATGGCCGAGCCGCTGAGAACCACCTTAAAGCGCTGCCCGGTTAATGTCGCCCAGCGCGCCAGGTCTGCGGTCAGGGCGACACGGCTGTCGAACAGTTCGGCTTTGCGTGCCCGTGTCCAGCGGCTGTCAGCGATCCCTTCGCCAGCGAGATTCACCAGTACATCAAAGGAACCGCTGAGCTGCTGAAAAGCGGACACAGCGGCAACCTGCCCTGACCAGCGCTGTGCGACCCATTCCGGCCGGCGGCTGAGCACGGTAATCAGATGCCCCTGCTGCAGCCAGCGGTCGATTAAACGGGAACCAATAAATCCGCTACCACCGGTTATGAAAATACGCTGCTTATTCATATTCCTGCCTCCGTACCGGACTGCCTGACGCACACTTCAGCTTAGCGTATGCCGGCAGCGGCTGATCAGAACTGGGCCTCAGTCATCGCCATCAGGTTGTCTTTACCGGATTCAATCTCTGCCAGCAGAGAGCTTGCCTGAGGCAGAATACGGCTTACAAAAAACTGACCACTGTGAATTTTGGCCTGATAAAAGTCGGTTTCTGTGGTTCCTGCTTCCAGCTGTTGCTGCGCCAGTAACGCCATCCGGCTCCAGAAAAAGGCAACAGCCGTAAGAGCAAACAGTCGCAGATACGGAGTAGCCGCTGCTCCCGCCTGTTCACCGTCAGCCATGCCCTGCTGCATCAACCACATGGTCGCGCTCTGCAGTTTGCTGCTGGCATCTTTCACCTCTGTGACAAACGGCGCGCCCGGGTTTTCTTCCATGTAGCGCTGGAGCATGGCGAAGAAGCGTTTCACCGAGCGTCCGCCATTCATGCCCAGTTTACGGCCGACCAGATCCAGCGCCTGGATACCGTTTGTGCCCTCATAAATGCGGGTAATACGCGCATCCCGCACAAACTGCTCGAGCGGCCAGTCCTGAGTAAAGCCGGAGCCGCCCATCAGCTGCAGACCGTCGTTGGCGCAGAAAAAGCCTTCGTCGGTAAGGAAAGCTTTCACCACCGGTGTCAACAGCTGGACCATGTCATCAGCACGCTCACGGGCCTCCGCATCCTCACTGTGCAGGGAAATATCCAGCTGCATAACCGTGTAGTAAGCCAGTGCGCGGCAGCCTTCAATGGTGGCCTTCTGACGCAGCAGCATACGCCGCACATCCGGGTGGACTATGATCGGATCGGCGGCTTTTTCCGGCTCTTTAGGGCCCGACAGCGAACGGCTCTGCAGACGGTCTTTGGCAAAACTCAGCGACACCTGATAAGCCGCCTCACCGATTCCCAGCCCCTGAATCCCGACCATGATGCGGGCACTGTTCATCATCACGAACATGGCCTGCAGACCTTTGTTTGGCTCACCAATCAGCCAGCCTCTGGCCTCTTCAAAATTCATCACACAGGTGGCGGAGCCTTTAATGCCCATCTTGTGTTCCAGTCCGCCGCAGAAGGCGGTGTTGCGGCTGCCGTCATCAAGGAACTTGGGCACCAGAAACAGCGAGATACCCTTTGAGCCCTTCGGTGCATCCGGCAGTTTGGCCAGCACCAGATGGACGATGTTATCGGTCAGGTCGTGCTCGCCGCCGGTGATCCAGATTTTGGTGCCGGACACCGCGTACGAGCCATCCGCCTGAGGTTCAGCTTTGGTGCGGATCAGGCCGAGGTCAGTACCGCACTGCGGCTCGGTCAGACACATGGTGCCGGACCACTCACCACTAATCAGTTTAGGCAGGTAGTAATCTTTCTGTTCGTTGGTGCCGTATCCCAGCAGCGCATTCACCGCGCCGTGGGTCAGGCCCGGATACATACCCAGCGACAGGTTGGCCGAGCACATCATTTCTTCCGCCACGGTATTGAGCAGGTGCGGCATACCCTGACCACCGAATTCCACCGGCGCAGACATGCCGGTCCAGCCGCCTTCGGCAAACTGCTTATAAGCGTCTTTAAAACCCTGCGGAGTGGCCACTGTTTTTGTTTGCGGATCGTAATGGCAACCTTCACGATCGCCAGGGGTGTTGGTCGGCTCGATCACATTCTGTGTCAGGCGCGCCCCTTCATTGATGATGGCGTCCATAATCTCACGCGAAGCGTCTTCGAATCCGGGCAGCGCCGGCAGAACCTCATCGCACTTCAGTAATTCGTAAAGAACAAACTGCATATCCCGCAAAGGGGCCTGATAACTCATAATCGTATCCTCAGTAGCATTCTTTAAATAACTTCGGCCTTAATTCAGCTTCAGCTGTCGAGGTAAAGATCTGCCGGCTATGCTGTTCAGCCGCTGTACTACCCGACCTGTACCTCTGCAACCGAAATATCTGCAACCAGCAGGCATTCATCACGTTGCCAGAGATTCCTCATCAGGAATCTATACAATAGTTATACACAATAATAAAAACATGTACAATCAACTGAGTTGTACAAAAACGTAAACGGGAAATCATGTCTATGAGCAGAATCGCCATCATCGGAGCCGGCCTGGCTGGCCTGACAGCGCTGCAATCGTTACGGGCACAGGGTCACTCCGTCACGGTATTTGATAAGAGCCGCGGTTCCGGTGGACGCATGGCGACCAAAAAGCTGGGCGACGCCAGCTGGGACATGGGCGCTCAGTTTATGCGTGCTCACAGTGAGGCATTTACCCGGCAACTGCAGCAGTGGCAGAAAGCCGGACTGATCAGCGAATGGCCGGTACAGCCCGGTATGGTTGATATGCAGGGTGACGCTGTCATTGCCCCCAGTGCCGATCAGGTTACCCGTTATGTTGGCATGCCACGTATGACCGGCCTGAGCCGCGCGCTGCTGGGCGCCGCCAACCAGTTTGTACCGTCCGTGCGCATCGTGCGCGCCAGCTACGATAATGGCTGGCAGCTGTGGGATGACCAGAACAATGAATATGGTCCCTTTGATGGTCTGATCATCAACACTCCACCGCAACAGGCCATTCCCCTGCTGAGTGCAGCCTCGCAACTGATTTCTCTGTGTGAACAGGTCGATATGCTGCCCTGCTGGAGCCTGTTACTGACCTTCCCTGAGCCATTGCAGTGCTTGCCGGATGCCGTCTTCGTTCATAACAGCCCGATCAGTTGGATGGCGCGCAACAGCAGCAAACCAGGACGCAACCAACAGCAGGAAGCCTGGGTAATTCATGCCAGCCATGAGTGGAGCCGGCAACAGGTCGACAGCGCCCGTGACTCTGTGCAGCAGCTGCTGTTCAATGCTTTTAATGACCTGCTACAGCACCAGCCGTCTGCAACACAGCTGCATCCGGATAACCAGTGGCTGCACCGCTGGCTGTACGCGATTCCGGCTAACCCGCTGGACTCAGGCTTTCTGCACGATGACAATACACCGCTGGCGCTGTGCGGAGACTGGTGCCATAGCGGCAGCCTCGAAGGTGCATGGCTCAGCGGTAGCAAAGCCGCTGACTGGATGCATCAGTTTCTGCCACAGTGACACACAGACCAAACACCGGAAGCCACAATGACCATCACAGAATCCCCTGATACCGTGCTGCAGCAGGGCTCGGCCCGAGCCTCCATCCTGCTTGCTCATGGCAGTTCCGACCCGCACTGGCTGGCGCCGTTTGATGTTCTGTTGTCGCAGATCCGCGAGGCCATGGGGGCCAATGGCTGCCGTACAGAATTGGCCTACATGGAACTGGCTGAACCGTCACTGAGCGCTCAAGTGAACACCCTTGCAGCCGAAGGCATCAGCAGCATTGATATTCTGCCGCTGTTTTTTGCCGCTGGCCGCCACCTTCGCCGTGATGTACCGGTCATGATCGAAGCCCTGCAGCAGGAACTGGAGTCCGCCGGCACGCCGGTTTCTATCCAGCTGCACAGCCCGGTTGGCCTCGAACCGGAAGTGGCAACCGCGATCAGTCAGGTCGTGCAGCGTAAGCTGCGCTGAAGAAACAGAGAGAAGCGTAAGCTGCGCTGAAGCAACAGAAAGAAGCGTAATCTGCGCCGAAGTAACAAAAAGCAGCGTAAGCTGCGCTGAAGTGGTAAGCGCGCAATGCCCGCTGCACAGAGAACCGAAACAGAACGCTGCACGCGCCATTCATACAGACACGAGACCCCACCTCACACACAACCCAGGGCGGTGTTGCCAATCTC
>NZ_DJIO01000102.1:0-11168 GCF_002433655.1 Thalassolituus sp. UBA6592
TGCCGGCCCGGGGGATAAGTTCCCCCAGGAGGCATATGGCTTATCGGCATTAAAAAGCCGTTTATAAAAAAATCCGTTTTAAACTGTGGGACGGCAGTGGCCATGATGGCAGCCCTTTTTTTTAATAAATCATCCTTATCCAATAATATCCTCCGACTGCAGTCGTTTTACACCCGCTTCCGTCATCATCTTCCAGGCATTTTGCAGCGAGCCGTTCAAATCAATGGCACGGCAGGCATCTTCGATCACGGCCGTTTTAAATCCGGCTTTGGCTGCGTCAACAGCGGTCCAGGCGACACAGAAGTCGGTTGCCAGCCCAACGATGTATACATTTTTAATACCGCGTTCACGTAAGTAGCCGACTAAGCCTGTTGGGGTTTTATGGTCTGCTTCGTAAAAAGCGGAGTAGCTGTCGATGTGCTGATGGAAGCCTTTGCGGATGATCATTTCAGCGTGAGGAATATCGAGCCCGGCTACCAGGCTGGCATCGTCGGTACCCTGTACGCAATGATCCGGCCACAGCACCTGAGTGCCATAACTCAGCTCGGTGGTCTCGAACGGCTTTTTGCCGTCGTACGTGGAGGCAAAAGACGCGTGTTCTTTGGTGTGCCAGTCCTGGGTCATTACCACATTAAGAAACTGTGTACTCAGCTGATTAATGACAGGTACGACTTCTGCACCGTTCTTCACCGGCAGGGTACCGCCATCAATGAAGCAATTCTGTACATCGACAACGATCAGTGCACTTTTTTCGTCCTTTGTTGCCATGGCGGCCAGCGCGTTAACGGTAGAGGAGGACAGCGCCAGACCGGCGGCCCCCTGCAGCAGGTAACGCAGAGACTGGCGGCGGGTAATACCTTTCATAACAAGCTCCTGATTCTGATAAATCAAACATCAGTGAGGGATGAGCAATGCATGTGCCAGCCGCTGTAACGGAAGCTTTGGCGCAAAAGATCCGGGCTTAAGCCGGTTGTTCCAATAAGCGTATAAATATCTCCCTGTGGGTATGGAGGAAGGTGGGCATCAGGTCTATTGTGCTGGTTATACCAACCCTCATTTTTACGACGGTAATACGCTATGAACAGCAGCTATCCTTCTTCTTATTACGCGGCGTCAGCAAACCGCAAAACAGCGCGCCCGGCTCTGGCAGAGTCGCTGGAAGCGGATGTCTGTGTGATCGGTGCCGGTTTTACCGGTCTGTCGTCGGCGCTGCATCTGGCTGAGCGTGGCTACTCTGTGGTGGTACTGGAAGGCAGCCGTATCGGTTTTGGTGCCTCCGGCCGTAACGGTGGCCAGATTGTGCACAGCTACAGCCGCGATATGGATTTTATTGAAAATCACTACGGCACAGATACCGCCAACGCAATGGGTTCCATGGCGTTTGAGGGCGGCAAAATTATCCGTCGTCTGGTGAAGCAGTACGATATTCAGTGTGACCTGAAAGACGGTGGTATTTTCGCATCCTGTAACCAGAAGCAGTTCCGTGGGCTGCAGCATCATAAAGCGCTGTGGGAAAAACACGGCAACGATCAGCTGGAACTGCTGGATGCCAAACAGGTGCAGGATTACATCGGCACCAGCCGCTACACAGGTGCACTGCTGGATAAATCCGGCGGTCATATTCACCCGCTGAACCTGACGCTGGGCGAAGCGGATGCGATTGAATCTCTGGGTGGCAAAATCTTTGAAGATTCTCCGGTGACCTTTGTTGAGCAGGGCGAAAACCCGCTGGTGAAAACCGCCAAAGGCCAGGTGCGCTGCAAGTACGTGATGATTGCCACCAACGCTTATGTGGAAGGCATTGGTAATATCTTCCCGCAGCTGACCAGCAAATCCATGCCGTGCGGTACTCAGGTGATTACCACTGAGCCACTCAGTGAAGCGCAACAGAAAGAACTGCTGCCACAGGATTACTGTGTGGAAGACAGCAATTACCTGCTCGATTATTACCGCTTAAGCGGTGAAGGCCGTCTGATTTACGGTGGCGGTGTGACCTACGGTGCCCGTGAGCCAGGTAAGATTGAAAGCCTGATCCGTCCGAAAATGCTGAAGACTTTCCCGCAGCTGAAAGATGTAAAAATCGATTACGCCTGGACCGGTAACTTCCTGCTGACGCTGATGCGTCTGCCGCAGTTCGGTCGTGTGGGTAACAATATTTTCTATGCTCAGGGCTACAGCGGTCATGGTGTGACCTCTACCCATCTGGCCGGCGAACTGGTGGCCAGTGCTATTCAGGGGCACGCCGAGCGCTTCGATGTGTTTGCTGGCCTGCCACAGTATCCGTTCCCGGGTGGCCGCATGCTGCGCGTGCCTTACACCGCCATCGGTGCTTTCTATTACGATCTGCGTGACAAGCTGGGTATCTGATTCCGGTCTGATTCCGGTTTGATCTCAGTAGTGCCACGCATTTCCCGGTTCCGTCTTGCGCATCAGTCGTCAGTTAACGGTCAGCTCCTGGCTGTTTAAGTTGTCGGCGGCTGGTGTGCTTTTTTCTTTTGATTGCAGTCCCGGCGCACGTTATCACAGCAGCGTATCGCGGATATGCAGAATCCTCTCTTTCAGCCAGATCAGCCCGGCGTCCATGGCAAACCGCGGATGCCAGCCCAATACCAGTTTTAATCTCAGATCGCTGTTCACCGGCTGGGCATACAGACCATGATCGCGGGCGTAGCGCTCGGCAATCCAGGTGGGTAATACACAGACCAGATCGGTGGCCTGCAGCACGATGGGGACCGACTGAAAGTCCGGTAACTGCAGCGGAATATGGCGCTCAATGCCGATGCTGTTAAGCCAGCGGTCGGTGAGTAACTGGCTGTGCCCCCATTCGGATGGATACACATAAGACTGTGCGGCCAGAAACTGCGCATCAATGTGTTCGGGCAGAGGATTGCGGCTTAACAGCGAAAACGCATCGCTGACCAGATCCTGAGTCTGCAGGCGCGCGGACAGCTGATCCGGCTCGGCAAAGCCGATCACCAGATCGTATTCGCCTTTTTCCATTTCTTCTTCATAACCCGAACTGGTCAGGCTCTTGATACTGAGGCGGATGCCCGGCGCATCGCGGGTAATTTCCTGCATCAGATGGGGCAGCATCACCATATCGAAATAGACCCCGGTAGCGAGGCGGAAGGTGCGCAGCGAGCTGGCCGGGTCGAACAGCGGGGTTTCCTGCAGGGCCTGCTCCACGGTAGCCAGCGCCTGACTGAACGCCGGGGTCAGCGCCAGCGCTCTGGGGGTGGGCATCATGCCTTCGGAGCCGGCGACGAACAGAGGATCGTTGAGCTGCTCACGGGCGCGGGCCAGAGCATGGGAGACCGTCGACTGGGACAGATGCAGCTGACGTGCGGCGGCGGAGACCGAGCGGCATTCCATCAGAGTATCCAGTATCCGCAGCAGGTTCATATCAAAGCGCTGGGATGACGGTCTGGCTGGTATGGCGCTGTTGTTGTTGTTACTGCTGTTGCTGCTGTCGGATTTTTCCATAGGTATCTGGTCACCGGAGGATGGCTATCGATATCAGCCATGGGCTTATGTTAATAATTCATTTTAACCATAGGTGCGGAGTCCCTAAAATGCCTTTCTTCTTCAGGAGAGTATTTATGGTTAAAAATTATCTGCTGCTGGCCTCCATCGGCGTGATCTGGGGCTCGCAGTTTGTCTTTCAGGAACGGGCGCTGGCCGACCTGCCTCCGATGCTGGTCAGTACAGGCCGGGCGGTGATGGCACTGGTGTTTGTGCTGTTGTTATGTCGCCTGCTGAAACTGAACGACAAGCCAAAATACTCGTGGAAAATCTATCATCTGGTGGGCTTTCTGGAAGCGTCGCTGCCGTTTATTTTTCTCGCCTGGGGGCAGCAGTATCTGAAGACCGCAGAGGTCGCCATTCTGATGGGGTCGACGCCGTTTTTCGCCATTATGCTCAGCCCGTTTATCGTCGCCGGGGCACGTATTCATCTGATGGGGCTGCTGTCGGTACTGGTGGGCTTCGCCGGCTTACTGGTTTTGTTTGCGCCACAGATAGAAGCCGGGCTGAATATCGGCCTGGCAGGGGCTGTGGCCATTCTGTCTGCGGCGGGCTGCTTCGCCGTGGCGGTGTTGATTCTGAAGCGTCTGAGTGATGAGCATCCGCTGATGCTGGCGCGCAATATTATGGGCGCTGCTGCACTGCAACTGGTGG
Organism: Thalassolituus sp. UBA6592; assembly: GCF_002433655.1. Taxonomy (NCBI): domain Bacteria; kingdom Pseudomonadati; phylum Pseudomonadota; class Gammaproteobacteria; order Oceanospirillales; family Oceanospirillaceae; genus Thalassolituus; species Thalassolituus sp. UBA6592. The sequence continues at coordinate 4,177 of NZ_DJIO01000102.1, forward strand.
TGATGTCGCTGATCTGGTTGCCGTTTAATGAGCGCCCGATGCATTTCAACGCAGTATCCATCGGCTGTATCGTATTTATTGGTATGACGGCGTCCGGGCTGGGTTACTTCCTGTTTGCCATGCTCACCCGCTCAGCCGGCCCGGTGTTCGCGTCATTGTCGAATTATCTGGTGCCTTTGGTGGGTGTTCTGGTCGCCACGGTATTTAATGGCGAAAACATTGCAGCCACTACCTGGGTGGCGCTGTTTACGATTATGGCGGCGATTGGCATTAATCAGATGACCACCATCCGTCAGCTGCTGAAGCGGCCGAAAAAAACCGCCGGAGCGGCATAATCGCAGTTTTATAATCCTGAAAAAATCGGCATCAGCAGAGCAAACAGCTCTGCCTGAGAGCTGATATTGCATTTGCTGTACAGCTGGCGGCGGAAGACTTTCACCGTCTCGCGGCTGATATCCAGATTCAGTGAAATCGACAGCGACGAATGACCCTGCAGAATATACATGGCTACTTCCGCCTGACGCGGACTGAGGCTGATCTTCTGCTGTTCCTGCAATGCTTCGCGCAGTCGTTCGGTGACCGGCGCCAGGGTGATATCGCCCTGACTGCCCGGTGAATAATCCTTCCAGTGCATCTGCAATAAACTGCTCAGCGTGTGTTCGTGGGCTTTGATGGCGGCAAAATCCTGCTTGCTGAATTGCAGGTCGCTGCTGCGGTCGCGGCCAAAGCAGGCGTTGATGGTGGTCTCCGCTGACAGCGGTGCGAACACGGTAATCTCATCCACCAGAGTGGTGCGCTGATAGTATTCCTGAAAGTAACTGGTTTGGCGGAACTGATCCGGTGCCAGATCGAACAGGCGGTGGGCGCCGCGCTGTAAACCCTGGCGGTGCGCGTGATAGTAAGGGTCGAGCAGATACGCGGCCTTCAGGTAATGGGAATCCATGGTCTGATACACCACCGGGTCGCGGCATTCACGGTAAAAAGACACCGGGTTATGGTCTTTGTGGTAGGCGATGATAATCAGGTTATCGAATGCCATCAGCTGGCGTACGCAATGGGCAAAGGCGTCGGCAAAATCTTTCTGTAACAGGGCGCGGATGCAGCTCGCCTGGGCTTTGTCGTAAGCACTTGCCTTGCTACTGACGGCCTTTTTTGACTGGCTGTTTTTTACCATCTCTCTAATACCACCCTCTGTTCCCCGTTCACCATCACCACCCCTATCACCACAACCAGCTGCGGCATACCACACCAGGGTTATATACCCCTCAGAATAACATTTTTACACTGTATTGCATGATTTGGGTGGTATTGATTGATGGGTCAGCGATGCAGCTCCTCAGACCTGCCCGCAGAACCCGGGCCACCGCTTACAGCGTTAGCGGTATTGGCTTAAGAGTGGAGAACAAGACGTGCAGAACATAGCTATCTCAGTGCAGCAGGTTGCGAAAGATTACGGCGACTTCCGTGCACTGAAGACGGTATCGCTGGATATCCGCGAAGGTGAATTTTTTACCCTGCTGGGACCGTCCGGTTGCGGCAAAACCACACTGCTGAAACTGCTGGGCGGCTTTGAGCAGACCACGGCTGGCAGTATTCATCTGTTTGGTGAAGAGATCGAAAAGCTGCCGGCTAACCGCCGCCCGATTAATACCGTATTCCAGCAGTACGCGCTGTTCCCGCACATGACGATTCACGAAAACGTGCAGTTCGGCATGAAAATGCTGGGCGTGGGTAAAGCGGAACGTGAGCAGCGCGCCACGGAAATGCTGGCCATGGTTCAGCTGGAAAAATTCGCGCACCGCCGCCCAGCGGAGTTATCTGGTGGCCAGCAGCAGCGGGTGGCACTGGCCCGTGCGCTGGCACCACGTCCGAGAGTGTTACTGTTGGATGAGCCGCTGTCAGCGCTGGATTTAAAACTGCGTCAGGCGATGCGCTCAGAACTGAAGCAGATTCAGCAGCAAACCGGCATTACCTTTGTGTTTGTTACCCATGATCAGGAAGAAGCCCTGACCATGTCTGACCGCATCGCTGTTATGTCGGCGGGTGTGCTGCAGCAGGTGGGCGCGCCGCGGGATATTTACGAAGAACCGGCTAACCGCTTTGTTGCTGATTTTATCGGCGAAACCAATCTGCTCGATGTGGATGTTAAGAACATTGCTGACGGCACCGCGCAAGTGGTGCTGCATGCTGATAACAGTCACGCCGATGCGATCACTCTGCATTGCCCGGCGGGCAGCGCGGATTCCACCTCAGCATTTGAAAACTGCAAAGCCTGGTTATCCATTCGCCCGGAACGTCTGGCGGTGAGTGCAGAAATATCAGCCGACAGCCTGCAGGGTGTGGTGCAGCAAATGATTTATATGGGCACAGATACTCAGTACGTGGTGCAGCTGCCGACCGGTCAGGAAGTTGTGGCGCGGATGCAGAACTTCGCCAGCGATGCTGCTGAAATCCGCCAGGGGCAGAGTGTTGCCCTGCAGTTCGACAGTCAGGCTGCACGCCTGCTGGCTGATTAAGCGGAGGTCTGTGATGTCTGCAACACACAAACCAACGCTGCTGGAAAACGACGGCGTACGGCGCAGCCTGCTGTTATCACCTGCGGTGATTATGATCGGCATTTTCCTGATTATGCCGTTGCTGATGGTTCTGGTGTTTTCCTTCCTGCAGCCGGGTACTTATGGCGGTGTGATCTGGGAATTCAGCACTGACGCTTATCGGCAGTTCTTTTTTGAAGAAGATTTCTTAACCGAAGAAATGGTGTTTACACCGGCGTATCTGGAAATTTTTGGTGCGTCATTTACCAATGCGGTGATCGCCGTGTTCTTCTGCTTTTTGGTCGGTTTTCCGACAGCCTATTTTATTGCCACGCGTCCGGCGCGCACTCAGGGGTTATGGCTATTCGCCATTACCATTCCGTATTGGGTGAACCTGCTGATCCGCACGGTTTCCATGTTGTTTATTATCCGTGATCAGGGGCCACTGAATGAATTTCTGCTGAACCTCGGGATCATCGATAAGCCGCTGAGCATTGCCTACACCCAATACGCTGTGGTGCTCGGTCTTTTTTATTCCTATCTGCCGTTTATGGTATTGCCACTGTATGCCGCTATTGAACGCTTTGATTTTTCTCTGCTGAACGCCGCCCATGATCTTTACGCCAGCCGCTGGAAAGCGCTGCGTTACGTGCTGTTTCCGTCGGTACGTAACGGCATTATTGCCGGTTGTCTGCTGGTGTTTATTCCATCGTTAGGCGCCTTTATCGCACCGGACGTACTGGGTGGCGGTAAGCAGCTGATGATCGGCAATATGATTGCGCTGCAGTTTCAGGGCTCGCGGAACTGGCCATTTGGCGCGGCGGCGGCGGTGATCCTGCTGACCTTTGTCCTATGCCTGTTGATGTTTTTCGCCTGGCGTGCCTCGAAAAGCAGTCAGAGCGCTCAACAAAAAGCACAACATAAAGCGCAGCAGAAAGTGCAACAGACAAATGAAGGAGGCAGCCACTGATGAACATGGATATTAAACATTATCCGGGGACCCGGGCGATCACCATATTCTGTCTGCTGGTGCTGTATTCACCCATGCTGGTGGTGGCTGTGTATTCCTTTAATTCACTGCGCTCGATCAGTAACTGGGGTGGCTTTACCTTCGATTGGTATATCAAAGCGTTTAACAACCCGGCGATTCAAAGTGCCGCGCTGAATTCGCTGAGCATCGCCTTTACCGCTTCTTTAATTGCCACCGCTATTGCCGTGTGTGCATCGCTGGCGTTATTGCGCGGTAAAAAATTCAAAGGGCAGGGGGCTTTCGCCGGTTTACTCAGTCTGCCACTGATGATCCCGGAAATTATTACCGCGGTGGCCAGTCTGGTGTTCTTTGTGGCGATCCATCTGACACTGGGGCTCGGCACCATTCTGCTGGCGCACATTGTGTTCTGTATTCCGTTTGCCTATTTGCCGATTTCTGCCCGTATGAAAGGCATCAGCGCGGATTACGATCAGGCGGCGATGGATTTATACGCCAGCCGCTGGGCCTGCTTCCACTATGTGACTTTACCCATGCTGATGCCGGGTATTGCCTCGGGCATGATGCTGGCCTTTATCGTATCGCTGGACGATTTTATCGTCGCCAATATGGTGGCCGGCCCGGGCGCCAGCACCTTACCGATGACCATTTACAGCATGGTGCGTATTGGCTTTACCCCAGAAATTAATGCGGTATCCACCCTGTTGTTACTGACGTCGACACTGTTCGTTGGTGGCTCATGGTTGCTGAACCGTGGTGATAAACAACAACGCTCTGAATAAAAAACACGATTAAAACCAAGATTAAAACCAACTTCTGCTTTTACATATAAATGGGAATATCCGGAGACTGCTATGAAAAAAACTCAAGGCTTTAAACGTTTAACTCAGGGGCTGAGCGCACTGGCGGGTGGCCTGCTGTTGTCCTCTGCGGTACAGGCTGAAGGCGAACTGCATCTGTATAACTGGTCCGACTATATGCCACAGGCGCTGCTGGACAAGTTTGCTGAACAGTACGATGTGAAAGTAACCCAGGACACCTACGACAGTAACGAAACCCTGCTGGCCAAACTGAAGTCCGGCGTTAAGGGTTATGACGTGGCAGTACCGGGTGACTATATGGTTGCCATCATGGTGAAAGAAGGGCTGCTGGAAAATATCCACGCCAATAAGCTGTCGAATTTCAGCAAAGTGAAAAAAGACCTGATCAACGTTTATTTCGATGAAGGTCGTGAATATTCCGTGCCTTACCAGTTCGGTACTACGGCGTTTATGGTGGATACGGCTGTATACGGTGGCGATATCAATACCCTGGATATTCTGTTTAATCCGCCGGCAGAGCTGAAAGGCAAAATTAACATGTTCCGCGATGTCAACGACGTGATTAATGCGGCGCTGCGTTACAAAGGTTATGAAACCTGTAATGCCAACCGTAAGGAACTGAAAGAGGTTAATGACATGCTGAAAACTGCCAGCGAAAACTGGCTCAGTATTCAGTCAGACGGTGCCCGCGAAATGCTGGTATCCGGCGATGCAGCAGTCTCTATGGTGTGGAACGGCATGGCACTGCGCGCCCGTCAGGAAAAAGCCAGCCTGCAATACGCTTACCCGAAAGAAGGTCTGACTGCCTGGGCAGATAACCTGGTGGTGTTAAAAGATGCGCCAAACCTGGAAAACGCCAAACTCTTCCTGAACTTTATGATGGAGCCGGAAAACGCTGCCACTCTGACCAACTTTGCCGGTTACACCGCAGGTGTGGAAGGTACCGATCCGTATCTGGATGAAAAATTCAAAGGTGCGCTGGAACTGAACCCACCGGCAGGTGCACCAGTGGCTGAATTTGTTCCGCCTTGTGACCCTGAAGTGGTGCGTCTTTATGACCGCATCTGGACCAACCTGCTGAAATAACACCGCATTCCCTTTACGGGAGAGGTATGTGGTTAAGACGGGTGGTAGTTAATACCGCCCGCAACCGAGGATTTTCATTTGAAATTAGCAATGTATCAGGGATCTGCCCTGCCAGCAGACAAGCAGGGTAATCTGTGCACTATCGAACGGGTAGTCGCGTCGGTTAAATCTCTGGATGTGGATATTGTGGTTTTTCCTGAGCTGTTTACCACCGGCTACAACCAGGGGGAACGGCTGAAAGATATGGCTGAGCCTGTGAACGGTAAAAGTGTGCAGGCCTTGCGCGATATTGCCATTAAATACGATACCGCACTGATTTGCGGCTTTGCCGAAGACGATAACGGCACTCTGTATAACAGTGCCATTGTGCTGGATAAAAACGGTGAGCAGCTGGCGTTGCATCGCAAAGTGTTTTTATTTGGTTATAAAGAGCGGCAGATGTTTAAACCCGGCGAAAGCTTCCCGGCGTTTACCTTTGAAGGGGTGCGTTGTGGTCTGTCGATCTGTTACGACATCGAATTTCCGGAAACCGGGCGGGCGCTGGCGGCCCACGATGTGCAGGTGATTTTTAATCCGACTGCCAATATGGAGCCTTATGATCAGGCGCCGTTGATTCTGGCACCGGCGCGCGCACTGGAGAACAATGCCGTTGTGGTGTACGCCAATTATTGTGGTGTGGATGACGATCTGGAGTACACAGGTTTAAGTGCGGTGATCGGTCCGGACGGCAAAGACATTGCCCGCGCCGGCCGTGGTGACTGCGTACTGATTGCCGATCTGATGCCTGCATTAACCGCGGCGCAGAAAAAGCCGCTGTCGACGCAGTTAACCGATCTCGGCCGCGTGCGTACGGATTTGCTTTAACAGCCACTGCACGCCACTGTCCTGTTGCTGTAATGGATGCAGGACCATGGTCATTTCCCAATCGGGTAATTCTGCCGGTGCGGCGACAATACGTACCGGCAGCCATTCACTGAACAGCTCTGCCATTTTGTGCGGCAGGGTTACCACCGCATCACGCTGACTGACCAGGCGCGCAGCAGCCAGATAATTAATCATCTGCGCGCTGTGCTGGCGGCGCAGCTTCTGGGCCGCTAACCAGCGGTCGACGGTGGTGGTGGTGCTGTCGGTCTGATCCAGCATTAATACATGGGGCAGTGACAGGTATTTTTTCAGCGTCAGGCGCTGCGGAATATCGGCCATATTTTCCCCGACCAGACACACGGGCTTTTCCTTCACCCACGGCAGGCGGATCAGATGCGCGGCGATACTGGCGCTGCCATCCAGCCCGACCACCATATCCACTGTGCCGTCTTCCAGATCCTGCAGCGACGCCTGTGGGCCAATCATCTGCAGATCAATACGAATGCCCGGTGCTTCCTGCGCCAGCTGCCACATTAAGCGTGGAAAGATCAGAGCTTCAAAATAATCCGTGACGGCCAGGGTAAAAGTGCGCGTACTGTTGGCCGCATCAAAGGCCTCCGGCGGTGTCAGAGTATGTTCCAGCCGTTTCAGGATTTCGCGCACTTCCGGCAGCATGACAGCAGCCCGCAGCCGTGGCTG
>NZ_DJIO01000033.1:0-4538 GCF_002433655.1 Thalassolituus sp. UBA6592
GTGCGGTAAGAGCGCACCGCGCAGCTGGCAACAGTTTGTGGCACGGTAAACTCCACCCGAAGCAAGACCAAATAGGTTCCCTACAGGCGCGGCCCGCGCTGGGAACGGGTAGGTTGCTGGAGCCTGTGAGCGATTGCAGGCCTAGACGAATGACTGTCCACGACAGAACCCGGCTTACCGGTTGGCTCAATTTATTTAAACCCCGCATGCTTTGCATGCGGGGTTTTCTTTTTTTAAGGGCTGAGCAGATTCTGAGGTAAGCGTGTTCTGGACAGTGACTGCCCACGACGTCTCATAAGCAGATTCAGGGCTTACCGGTTGGCTCAATTTATTTAAACCCCGCATGTTTTATCATGCGACGTTTTCTTTTGCGTTTTCCCTCGCATACGCACAGAGCAGACTGTCGATGTCTGGCAATGCTTTAGGAGTGCTTGCTGGCAGGTAGTAATTTCTTAATAACTATTTCAGTCCTGATTCTGCTTTCCTGCGCTCAGAATATGGCCGGTTGGTGATTGTGAAATCCCTCAGGTTATTTACCGGTAAGTAAAGTTGTATAGCGCCTGTATAAAGCAGATATAAGAAAATGAAGTAGTGTTTATATGTTGTAACAGATTGGTCTGCCTGTGCGTGCAATATTTAAGGTTTATTTAAGCTTTATGTGAATGGATTAATTACTTTGGTTTGGGTTGCATGACATCTATTTCAGTTGCGAGCTATTGGAACATTTTTGCAGGGTGCAATGAAAAAAGCGGAAGGTTTGCAAAAGTAAAAAGTACGGGAAAAGAAATAAATTAATACAATAAAGGGAAAGCAGGCAGAAAGAAGACAGAAAAAAGAAAGGTTAAGAGCAGCTGGTAACAGCGGGTGAAAGTTCTTATTTCAGGGTGGGGAGCTCAAAACATCGGGTCTGGTTCAGGACAAGAGAATCAGAACGTCGGGCTAAGGGAGTGGTTAAGGCAGCAAATTAACAACAAAAGGTGAGCCGCTGTTTTTGGCTCACCTGTGCGTTATTCTTTAACAGCGATGGCCTGTACCACAGCACCAATGCCATTGTGGCCTGTGCCTTCGGTGACGTTACGCTGTAATTCCAGAAGATGACGGAAGTGCAGAGCGCTGAGCTCTTTTTCCAGAATAGGCACTGACATCATCATATTTTCTTCTTTCGGCCCACCAGTGCCCAGCTTCAGCTGATTGGGCGTATAGGCTTCCAGCAGCAAAACACCACCGGTCTTCAGCGCACGGCATACCCGTTGGTGTACACTGCAGCGCAGCGCAGGCGGCAAATGACAGTAGATGGATACAATGCCATCCCACTGATCGATGCCCATATCAAATGACGCCAGATCCGCTATCCGGTAATCAATGCTGACTTTGTGTTTCTCAGCCAATTTCAGCGCTTTTGCACGACCAACTTCGGATTGGTCGACTGCAGTGACTTCATAGCCGCAACGCGCGAGATGCACGGCGTTACGACCTTCGCCTTCAGCCAGACAGAGAATTTTTCCCTTTTGCAGGCGCTGAGTATTTTCGGCCAGAAAACGATTGGGTTCCGTACCGTAAACATAGGTACTGGAACTATAACGTTCGTCCCACATAATGTTTTCTCTGAAAATTTGCAGGCAATCTTATCAGCTCTGGAATAATCTGAATCAGCTGAAATAGATTGTTGTTTATATGGATTAAAATCACTGGCTTTTATAGTACGAAAGACAGAGTAATGCGGATCTGGCGTGCAAAATTAAGGGGAGTAAATTATTGGGTTTGCATCATTGTGGTGCGTGAAAACGGCGCCAATCTGGGTATTTGAAAGATAAAATCTATCAAAAAATCTTTTCTTATATCTTATGTTCCATAATAGTGATCAGTAATTATCTGATTAATCTGGTTGGATATTCTGCAGAGACTTACTGTTCTTTTTATTGGTTACAATCAGCTTATGTTTCTGTCACGTTGCGGTGCGCTGCATGGGCTGGTGGGCTAGTAGGCTGATGGTTATGCCAGCGCTGCCAGGCAAAGACGCTGCAGAAGCCTAAGCCATACCAGCCACTTTCATATCAGCATCTGGCGGCACACGGACAGTGAAGTAGCGTATTGCTGCGCCCCCTCTTACAATCCCCTTTTCGCCGGGTCACCCAATACGGAGTCAATGTGTGTCTGAGTTAATCCATCGGCTGACGTCCGCAGTACGCGATCTGACGGCAGACTCCCGCATCTGGGTTGGCCTGAGTGGTGGTCTGGATTCCGTGACGTTACTGCATGCTTTGCTGAAAGCCGGAGTTGCGGCCGGACGCATTCAGGCTTTGCATGTCCATCACGGCCTGTCCGCCAATGCCGATGACTGGCTGTCATTCTGTCAGCAGCTCTGCGATCAGCTGGGGGTTTCATTGATCAGCCGCAAAGTTGTGCTGACTGACAGTGGCAATGGTACTGAGTTTGATGCCAGAGCGGCACGTTATAAGGCGTTCGGCAGTCTTGTGGGGGAAGGCGAGGTTCTGTTGTTGGCTCATCACGGCGATGATCAGATCGAGACTTTTTTTCAGCGCCTATTCCGCGGAGCGGGTCTTGGCGGACTGTCGGCGATTAAGAGTGAGCGTTTACTCGGTGCCGCTTTGCCCCAGAAAGCTACTGATCAGAAAGCCGCTGAGGAGAAGCCCGCAGATCCGGCTAACGACAGCGCAGGCATCCGCATCCTGCGCCCATGGCTCGATATTCCGCGCCGTGAGCTGGAGGCCTGGGCTGATTCTGAAGGGCTGACCTGGATTCACGATGAATCCAATGACGACACGCGGTTTGAACGTAACTGGTGGCGCCATGAACTTCTGCCGCAGGTTTTTGCCCGCTTCCCCGGCAAACAGAAAGCCCTGCTGCGCTCTGTGAATCAGCTGGCTCAGGATCAGGCGGTGCTGACTAAGCTGATCCGTCCCCATACAGACAACTGCATCACTGCCTGCAGCTGGCCCCATACCTTACCTCTCAGCTGTAATCTGGAGGCGCTTGGCGCTGAGGATGCCGATCTCATTCCTTATATTCTGCGCGACTGGCTCGGCCGCCTGAATCTTATGCTGCCCTCGGCTAACTGGCTCGATACCCTGATCCGCGATGTGATTCACGCCGCTGAGGATAAACAACCAGAGCTGGCTCTGGGCGCTTTCACCGTGCGGCGATACCGTGCCGCGTTATTTGTGGTGGCTGATAAGCTTCAGCACTCAACAGCAGAATTGGCAGGCGCGCAATCTCTGCTGAACGTTGAGCCTTTAGCCTTTTCTCCGCCTGCTCAGCCCGGTGTTACGCAGCAGCTGCCGTTATGGGACGGTAGCGTATTGCAGGTGACATTGGCTGCGGATGACGGAGCTCACACTGCCAGGCACATCATGGCCGGAGATTATCGGGTCTTGCCCGCTGCACAGCTGCGCGGCCATAAAATTCAGGCCGCGGGCCGCCCGGCCAAAACACTGAAGGCGGTTTTTCAGGAGGCTGGTGTTCCGGTCTGGTTGCGTGACAGTTGGCCGGCACTGGTACTGGGGGACGACCCACTGGAGCAATCAATGCGTCTGGTGGCGTTACCCGGATTGATCTGTGCCGCGCAATACAGCCCGGGCAGCGCTGAGCCGCTGGCGGATAATCCGGCGAACAGTAAAGACACGGCCGGTCAGAGTTGGAGCGTGCGCTGGGGAGGTCACAATCTGTTACCGGATTGACCGGAATTTCACTGGCTTCCTCTTGTCTGAGAGTTATTGGCGCAGCGACTTTTATCATTTTCATTCATCCGCTGAACGCCGCTTACGTACACAGCTGATACGTACACAGCTAATACGTACACAGCTAAAAGGAAAGAAACGTTTATTATGACCTTGGTCAGACCGTTAAGCCGGATTGGACATCAGGTAAAAAGCCCCGCGAAAATCGTTACCCTGGCGGCTTTGCTGATTTCTCTTTCGGCCTGTAATCAATCGACAGAATCCGTCACTCATGGGCAGCAGGCTCCGCTAAGCAAAGAACAACCAGCCACGGCAGGCGTTGCTGATGATAGTCAGGCGGTGACTGCCTCAGCGGACGGGGCCATGGTGGTTGCCGACGAAATACCAGAGACTACTAAGGCAAAAGAGCCAATTCAGCTGAACCTTTCTTTGCCGGATTATGACTGGGACGACGCTGGTGATGACGACTCTGCAGCATTGCAGGATTACCATTCGCTGCCGCCGTTATTTGGCCGGCCTGCGGATGAGCGGGTACTGAACTGGTCCGGTAAAGTGTATCTGGATGAATCTGAAGAGGCCCGGCAACGCCCTGTGTTCGACACTATTCAGGGAGCAGAGGTCGGTATTCAGGTGAAAACCCGCTGATCCTGCAGACGGGCTTTAACCCGTTCACAGGGGCGGGCTGGTTTTTCTGCTACAGGATTCCGGCACATATGTTCCGTTGGGGCTTATGCCTCAGCGGTAAGCCTGCTAAAGTCAGATAAACCTGACGTATGAGCGAGCCTGTATGAAGCTGCACCAGTTTCCGATTTCCCACTACTGCGAAAAAATACGCTGGGC
>NZ_DJIO01000033.1:4874-5207 GCF_002433655.1 Thalassolituus sp. UBA6592
AAGCTGGATTACGAGGTGGTTAATTACCTGCCTGGCCGGCATATCCGTCCGATAAAAGCCCTGTCCGGACAGACATCGGTTCCGGTTCTGACCCATGGCGATCAGATTATTTCCGGATCTGCTGACATCATTAGCTGGCTTGATGAGCAGTTCCCTGAGCGATCTCTGACTCCCGCCGATCCGGCACTGAAACAGCAGGCACTGGAATGGGAGCGGCGGCTGGATGAAAAAGCCGGTCCGGCTGTGCGCTTATGGACCTATCATTATCTGCTCACCCGACCTGAGCTGGTTGTCCCGTTACTTATTCCATCACAGCCATTCTGGTTAGGCTGG
>NZ_DJIO01000033.1:5540-5845 GCF_002433655.1 Thalassolituus sp. UBA6592
TGCTGCGGCTGAAATTTAAAGACATAGATAAAGGCATGCGCCGCTGGATGAACATCAATGAGCAGACCGCGGAGGTTGCGCGTACCACCATGGAAGGTTTGCTGGATGAGTTACGCCACGAATACAGCGCCAGCCATTTTCTGGTGGGGGAAAGTTTCAGCCGGGCCGATCTGACCGCCTGCAGTCTGTTTGCTATGACGTATCAGCCGAAGGCGTATCCGGTGCCATGGCCTGCATTGGATAAGCTGCCGCAGCCGATGCAGCAGTGGCTGGTGGAGCACAGGGATTATATAGAACCCCTGCAT
>NZ_DJIO01000068.1:0-10443 GCF_002433655.1 Thalassolituus sp. UBA6592
TTGCAGTGAATGCCTTCTTTTTCCAGCTGCTCGGCTGCCTTAATACCTTCCCAGGTGGAAGCGATTTTAATCAGAATGCGGTCTTTACTGATGCCTTCCGCTGCGTACAGTGCAATCAGCTTATGCGCCTTGGCGATAGTGGCCTGCGTATCGAACGACAGACGTGCATCGACTTCGGTAGAAACAAGACCGGGCACCAGTTTCAGAATTTCAGTACCGATAGCAACGGCGGTTTTATCCACGGCGGCGGTGATAACATCTTCGTCACCGGCGTTGTCTTTGGCCCACAGTACGGCGTCGTCAATTAACTGGGAGTATGAGGGCAGTTCCGCCGCCTTCAGGATCAGTGAAGGGTTGGTGGTGGCATCTTCCGGCGTGTGCTGGCGGATGGCTTCAATGTCGCCGGTGTCGGCAACCACCACGGTCATGCTTTTTAATGCGTCCATTTTACTCATGTGAAATCCGGATCGTCTTCTGTGTCATGTTCAGTTTACGAACCCCCGATAAGAGCCGCTTTGTGCGAGTTGTCGGGGATTGTGCTGGTTACGCTCAGTCTTTAGTATAACCTTGCGGTTATGGAAACTTTTGCACTCAGCCGTACGAATTCATGGCGTGGCAAACATTCGTTCAAACAAAGATTTGCGAGGCATTATGAAAGCACTATACACGATTGCTTTGTGGATGTTCACAGCACTGGCAACGGCCGGGGAAACTGTTTGGATTGATGTGCGCACGGCGCAGGAATTTAATGCCGGCCACAAAGAAGGCGCAGTCAACATTCCCTTCGATGAAATTGCCCAGCGGATCGGCAAGCTGGCGCTTGAAAGCGACACGGATATCAAACTCTATTGCCGCTCCGGAGCCCGGGCAGGTGTCGCTCAGGCAACGCTGGAATCCATGGGGTACAGTGAGGTTGAGAATGTCGGCAGTCTGGGAGCAGCCCTGAACTACCAGGGCGCTGCTGAGTAGTTGCCAGTCTCTGTCTGCTGCTGAGTGGATTCAATAAGGCGTTTTATACCTAGCGAGAGGTGCCCGGCCGTGAGTTGCCAGGTCATGAATAGCCTGGCCGTAAATAAACTGCATGGCCGCTCAGCTCTGTTGCTTTGCCCGCAGCTCCGCTTCGGCAATAAATTCCGGCGGCGGAATCAGTGCCTGAAGCGCTTCTTCCAATACTTCAATGCCTGAGCCTTTGCGCGGTGCCTTCTCGCTCAGAATGCGGCGGTACAGACGCGCACCATACTGGCCGTTAAACAGCCCCAGAGTATGGCGGGTAATGTGGTGCAGCGTGGTGCGCTCGTCTTTGAGCTGCTCTTCAATGTATGGATACAGGCTGCGGATAATCTCCACTTTATCTGGACTTGCCGGCTGTGCACCGTAATACAGGGCGTCAACGTCCAGCATAACCGCCGGGTTGTGATACGCCTCCCGGCCCAGCATAACGCCATCGACGTGCTGCAGATGCTGTGCACATTCTTCATGGGTTTTGATGCCACCGTTGATCAGCACTTCCAGCTGCGGAAACTCCTGTTTGATGCGGTAAACCGTATCGTAATGCAGCGGCGGAATTTCGCGGTTTTCTTTGGGGGAGAGTCCCTGCAGAATCGCCTTGCGAGCGTGGATGATAAAGGTTTTGCAGCCAGTGTCCGCCACCTGACCGACGAAATCATGCAGCTGCTGATAGCTGTCCATGTCGTCTATGCCGATACGGTGCTTGATGGTCACATCAATGGCAGTGGCGTCCTGCATGGCTTTGATGCAGTCTGAGACCAGGGCCGGGTGTGCCATCAGGCAGGCGCCGATCATGTTGTTCTGCACCCGGTCAGACGGGCAGCCAACATTCAGATTGACCTCATCGTAGCCCCATTCCTCAGCGAACTGAGCGCATTGTGCCAGCGCCGCCGGATCGCTGCCGCCCAGCTGCAGGGCAACCGGGTGCTCTTCTTCGCTGTAGCGCAGGAAGCGCGAGCGGTCGCCATGAATCAGAGCGCCGGTGGTTACCATTTCCGTGTACAGCAACGCTTCTTTGCTCATCAGCCTCCAGAAGTAACGGCAATGTCGGTCAGACCACTCCATCATCGGAGCCGTCGAGAAGCGACGTGCCCCCGCTTTAAGGGTGGAAGGTGAGTGATTTACTGCGGGCTTGGAAGGCATAATCATACTGAATCTTTGGCTGTAAATTCCGCTGCCGTCGGGTAGCAGCTGGTCAGTAATTGTACATTGATCAGCTGCATTTATCGAAGGATTGGCCTGCGGGCTCAGGAGGCGCGCAAGGTACAGCAAAAAGGCGGGAGGGGCCAGCCTTCCGCCTTTGACCGAAGGGAGCTGACTCAGCGCAGACTGTTTTCCCTGAGGAACAGCACGGCATCCGGCAACCCTTCGTCCGCGGCCCGTTTCAGCCAATAGACGGCTTCTTCCTTATTGCTGTTGGTGCCAATGCCATAAAACAGGGCTTTGCCATAATGGTAGCGTGCCAGTGTGGCATAACCGGCTCCGTCTTCTGCGCTGCTGTCCGCTTCGACATGAGCGCCGCGTTTCATCAATGCGGTTGAGCGCTGAAGGTCCCGGGGAACAGACACTCCGGCTTCGTACATCTGCGCCAGCCAGATCATAGAGTAGACATCGTTCCAGCGTTCAATACAGTCATTGAAAATGGCCATGGCCGCTTCATGGTCACCCGTCTTTTCCGCGGCATAGCCATAGAGGCACTTAAAGCGATTGTTGGAATGAACGTAACTTTCATAGCTGAGGTCGCTGGTTTCTGCATGGGGCTGAGTATCTTCCGCTGCACCGGCGTAATGACTTAAGGCGAACAATGCACAGCCAGTCAAAAGAACCTGTCTGATGGTTTGCATAACAACCTCCTTGTGAAGAAATTCATTCTCAAACCATCCGTATTTCTTTCAGGCCGGTCAACGTACGGGAGCGTAAAGGCGACTAAAGTTCATCCTGTTGAGCGCAGTTTGCGACTTCCGGACCTGTTCCCTGGGCGGGTGCTGAAAGTGGGCTGGCAAGGGGGCGGGTGAGGTTGGGCTGGCGAGGGCGGGCCATCTTTTATATGGCCGCCTGGCTGGTGTGTGCTTGTGTGTGGGATTTGTGTGTGCGCAAAAGTGGGGGTAATTTATCTGCGTGATTCGGATCATTATTGAACAGAGTTGTCCAGGAATGTGGGGAAGAATGTGAGCAGTCAGGATATGAATAATCGGGTGCGCATGACCATCGGCGCGCAGGAGTCACAGTTTGTGATTGGTGGGCGGGATAACGTCATAATCTTACCCGTTGGTTATGAATTAATCAGCAGCCGCTATTTTCGTCATTCCCCGCCGACCTATGACGATATCGAATATGCCATTAATTACATCGAAGACGAAATTGAGCGGGTGGCTAAAGACATTCCCTATGATGGGTATAGTCTGGAAACCGATGTTGGATTTATCCGAAACCTTGCCCGGCTGAGCCTGTCGGTACCTGGCCTGAATGGCGATGACGACTCTATAACCGCTGCTGAGCAACCGCACCGGTTTTACCGTGATGATCTGGAGCGCCTGTTTGGCCGCTACGCTGAAATTGCAGCCGGTCGCCCAGCGCAGAGTGATGAGCCTGACACCTCTTCTGTGTTTTTCGCTCAGTTGCTGATATTCCGGGAGTACATGCATCACCTGAAATTTGGCTATATTCTCATCCGATAGAAGGTCTGCCCAAGAGAAATAAGGAGGTTTGTTGTGTCTGCTTTAGGTTCATGTTCCTGCGGAGCGGTCCGTTTTGAAATAACTCAGCCTTTCACGCATTTTTTTGTTTGCCACTGTTCTTTTTGCCAGAAAGACTCCGGGTCCGCCTTTGCTGCGAATCTCTTTACCCATGTCGGTGCGCTTAGATGGCTGGCAGGTGAAGAGCTGGTCTCCAACTTCCGTAAGGCTGAAACCAGGCATGTGCGCAGTTTTTGTTCGTGTTGTGGGTCTGCTGTAGCCAATGCCCAACTGGGTGGGGACCTCTGCATTGTGCCGGCTGGCAGTCTCGATCAGGCGCCAGCTATCCTGCCGGAAGCGCATTTGTTCGTTAATAGTGCTGCTGCATGGGAAGAAAGCCTGAGCACTCTGCCACGCTTTTCGGGCTTTCCGCAATAATAAAGGTGCATGACCTTTGTCAGTATGCGGTGTCGTTCGTCTGGGCCGGAACAGAATCGGGCAAGAATGAGCGAAGATTGTGCAGGTAAAAGGATGAACTATCAGGCTGTAATAGGACACCAAAAATCACGATTTACAATAACTGCAGAGCGACATATTGCAGTGTTTTTTATTAACAGGATAACCAGCAGGAGCCTTACATGAAAACCATCGGTTTTGCGGCACATTCTTCGGATGCCAATATGGTGCCTTACCACTTTGAGCGTCGTGACCTTCGTCCGAATGACGTTGCCATTGAAATTCTGTACTCCGGTGTTTGCCACTCGGATTTACACACAGTAAACGGCGATTGGGGTCCTCAGCCTTACCCTCTGGTTCCGGGTCACGAAATTATCGGACGCGTTCTGGAAGTGGGTTCGGAAGTAACCAAATACAAAGTGGGCGACAACGTTGGCGTTGGTTGTATGGTCGACAGCTGTCTGGAATGCGATCAGTGTCATAACCATGAAGAACAGTTCTGTCGTGAAGGTCTGACCCAGACTTACGGTTCGCCGGATCGTATTACCGGAGAGGTGAATCAGGGCGGTTACTCCAAGCATATTGTTGTGCGTGAAGAATTTGTTCTGCGCGTGCCAGACGGTATGGATATGTCCCGTGCGGCGCCGATCCTGTGTGCAGGTATTACAACCTATTCTCCGCTGCGCACCTGGGGTGTGAAAGAAGGCACCCGTGTTGGTGTTATTGGTCTTGGCGGTCTTGGCCATATGGCGGTAAAACTTGCTGTAGCAATGGGTGCAGAGGTTACTGTGCTCAGTCGCTCCACCAAAAAAGAAGAAGAGGCCAAAGCCATTGGTGCAAAAGGCATTCTGGCTTCCACCGATAGCGACGCGATGAAAGCCGCGCGCAATTCACTGGATCTGATTATTGATACCGTACCTGTTCAGCATAATGTCGATGCTTATACTCCGCTGCTGGATGTTGACGGCACGCTGGCCATCGTTGGTCAGGTGGGTCCCATGGAAAACTTTATGTCAGCATTCCTGGTGCTCGGTCGCCGTCGTGTGGCCGGTTCACTGATTGGAGGCATTAAAGAAACTCAGGAGGTTCTGGATTTCTGTGCAGAGCACGACATTTATCCGATTTGTGAAATGATTACTCCGGACCAGCTGAACGATGCCTACGCTGTTATGGAAAAAGGTGATATTGCTCACCGCTATGTTATGGATATGTCTGGCGTATCCGTTTAAGCGACGGGCGTACCATGCTTCTTTTATTTCAGACAGATGAAAGAAGCATAACAGATGAAAGAATGATCTGATCAGTGAGCTACGTGCAGTGATCAGTTTACGGGAAGCCCTGCAATGCAGGGCTTTTTTATGTTTGTGTCAGATTCTTTTCTGGTTTTTTGCCAATGGGTTTTTGCCAAGAGTTTTTCAGGGGCAATTGACCGGGCATTTACGTCGCCGGATTGCAGTAGCTCTGTCCGTAAAAGTTCCCGTCACTTTTCAGCGGTTCTGTGGCGCAGAAAACAGAGTTAAAAACAGCAGGCTGGTAGAGTGCACCTTGTTAATGATTGAGGAAACCAGTCTGATGAAATTACGTCCGTTTAATGGCTTGAAAATCGCCGCCATGTTATCAGGTGTTCTTTTGATCGCTTATCCGGCGATGGCGGATAAAGATAAACATGATCATAAAGGTGGTGATCTGCCGCCGGGGTTGGAGAAAAAAGTCCATAACGGTGGTTCTCTGCCGCCAGGCTGGCAGAAACGCGTTCATGTCGGGCAGCGCCTTGATCGGGATATCTATGATCACCATGAGATTGTGGTGCCGGTCGATGAAAACGGACTGCTTACCGTCAGAATTGGTGGCAAATTGATTCGTCTGATTGAAGCAACCCGGGAGGTTGTGGAGGTGCTGTAAGCGCTGCCACAGGCAGAATCCAATAGTGCGCCGTAGATATACAAAAACAGTCAGGGCGTTCTGTCGGGGTGTTATGTCCGGGTGCTCAATGCTTTATTGAACACCCGGATGTCGGTATTAACGATGCAGTATTAATGGAGCAGTATTAATTGCTGGTACTACTTGTTGGTATCCGTGCCGAGCAGTTGCTGGCAGGCTTTTTGGTAGCGGTTGCGCGCAATCAGCAGATGCCAGCGCTTACCGCCGACCTGACGCCAAAGGATGGCGGCGCGAATTCCGGCCAGTAATAAAGCCCGCACCTTATTTGCGGTATGGCTGTTCTGCAGGTAGGTAGGATTGCCGGTCACATGAATCCGGAAGCTCAGATTGCTCAGTGTGCTTTTGTACAGGTCGGCGAGGGCGGCAATGGTGTTTTCATGACCGATGGAAAAATGCTCTGCCTGACGTGATGCGGAATGTATGCCGTTACCCAGGGTTTTCAGCATATCCACGCGCTTGCTCAGTTTGCGCTCCAGCAACAGCAGACTCAGAGTGTAGCGCGTGACATCGGGATTAATATCGCGCCCTGTACGTCCGACAATGGAATTCAGGTGGTTCAGCCCAACACTGAGATTGACCCGGGCGTTGCCATAAATGTCGTGGAAATTTTCCGGCGACTGATTGAACACCGCCTGTAATAACGGATCGCTGGCATCACCGGAAATATCTCCAGTGCGTGCCAGTTGCTCGACAAGACTGGCGGCCTGTACGACGGCGGCGAGGGCGATAACCTGCTGTTGGTTCGGATTAATCATGATTTCCGGTCTGTTCAATAACGCCGCCGCCAAGGCAGCAGGCATCTGAATAAAATACTACCGACTGGCCAGGTGTGATCGCACGTTGCGGTTTATCAAACGTGACGTGATAGACACCATCAACTTTGTCGATAACGCAATCCTGATCATCCTGGCGGTAGCGTACTTTGGCCTTACAGCGCAGCGGGAGTTCCGGCTCATTATTAACCCAGAAAACCTGCTCCGTGGTCAGCCAGTCTTTAAACAGAAGAGGGTGGTTCTTACCCTGAACAGCGATCAGCACATTACGCTCAAGGTCTTTACCAGCGACAAACCAGGGTTCATCCGGATAGCCGGCCAGACCGCCAATACCCAGTCCCTGACGTTGTCCGAGGGTGTGATACATCAGACCCTGATGCTCACCAATATCTTCGCCTTTGTCGGTTTCGATGCGGCCAGGCTGTGCTGGCAGGTACTGTTTGAGAAAGTCTTTAAAACGCCGTTCGCCAATAAAGCAGATGCCGGTGGAGTCTTTTTTGGTGGCTGTTACTAATCCCTGCTCTTCAGCAATGCGGCGCACCTCTGGTTTTTCCAGCTCGCCTACTGGGAAAAGTGTCTGAGCTATCTCGGCTTCACCGACGGCGTGCAGGAAATAGCTCTGATCTTTGTTCGGATCCAGGCCTTTCAGCAGATAGGTGTGGCCATTGTCATCCAGCCGGCGGACATAATGCCCGGTTGCGATGAGGTCTGCGCCCAATACTTTGGCATACTCCAGGAACGCTTTGAATTTGATTTCGCGGTTACAGAGAATGTCCGGATTTGGTGTGCGCCCGGCTTTATATTCTGCAAGAAAGTATTCGAATACGTTATCCCAGTATTCGGCAGCAAAGTTAGCGGTATGCAGGTGAATACCCAGCTTGTCACATACCTGCTGAGCATCGGCCAGGTCTTCTTTGGCGGTGCAGTATTCCGTGCCGTCGTCTTCGTCCCAGTTCTTCATGAACAGGCCTTCCACCTGATATCCCTGTTCCATTAACAGGTAGGCAGAGACAGAGGAGTCAACACCGCCGGACATGCCGACAATGACTTTGGTTTCAGCAGGGGTTTTCATCATTCAGGAATGCTCAATAATCACTGACAGCGGGAATCGTTTGCCGCTGAGGTAGTCTTCGGCGCAGGTCAGAACCATACGCGAGCGCAGCGCATCGCTGGCGCGCAGTTCGTCGATGGTCATCCATTTCGGGCCGATAATGCCATCGTCCAGGGGCGCATTTTCGTCGTAACGGATCGCCCGGCCAAAAAGGCAATAACGGTGGTAGGTAATGTTGTTGGCCGGTGCCGTGTATATATAGAGCCCAACCAGGCCTTCCGGCTCGACGTGCCAGCCGGTTTCTTCCAGGGTTTCACGAACAGCCGCATCGACGACCGTTTCGCCGGGTTCTATGTGTCCTGCAGGTTGGTTGATTACCTGCTCACCCAGAGCAATTTCCTCAACCATCAGGAATTTACCATCTTGCTCAACGATGGTTGCAACCGTTGCGTGTGGTGTCCAGCGCTCGTTCATAACAATGCCTGTAAAAATCAATTGCTGATTCTACCTGAAAGGCCGGGGGCGGCTCAAACCGCAGTCCCGGATACTGCCTGCGGATTAACGGCGCCGGCGCAACGTGCTGTTGCGTGCGCTGTTGGTTTTTGCCTTGCTATTGCCCGAACCCCGCCTCCCGCGGGCTGTGCTGTCACTCTGCTGTGGCAGGTTGATCGTTTGCCTGCGGTACTCTCCAGGTCTCAGGTTTTCCAGTCGCCACGGGCCAATCGCTGCACGGACCAGGCGCAGGGTAGGGAAGCCGATGTGCGCAGTCATTCGCCGTACCTGGCGGTTACGTCCTTCGCTGATTCGTATTTCGAGCCAGGTGGTGACGTCATTTTCCCGTTTGCGGATCGGTGGGTTGCGTGGCCAAATGGCTGGTTCAGGTATAGTCTTGACTCTGGCTGGTCGTGTGGGTCCGTCCTTTAGGGTGACGCCCAGGCGCAGCGGCTCAAGATCGGACTCCTGAGGAGCCCCTTCGACCTGAACCCAATAGGTCTTTTCCATTTTGTGTTTCGGGTCGGCGATCTGTGCCTGCAGGCGTCCGTCATCTGTGAGCAACATAAGGCCCTCAGAATCGTAATCGAGACGACCAGCCGGATAGACATCGGACAGGTCAATAAATGCCTTTAATGTGCATCGTCCTTCCTGATCGCTAAACTGGGAAAGGACGTTAAAAGGTTTGTTCAAAAGGATGAGAGTGGCCATCAGAATGTTCACAAGGTTTTGTAAGAAAACTACTTATTCTTTGGTCTAGCTTGCATTTTTTGTAGAAAAACTACAAATTAGCGCCCGGGCCTGACTGGCCGCCGGAAACAATCCGGCCCGTATCTATCTAATATTACGGCAAACTTCCACCGGTTAAGAGCCGGGTGGAATTCGATCAGTGAGTGTGCAGCTAATCAGTTTAACCGGCCAAAAGCCAGTACTGCTGCCACTCAGGCGATACAGCAACCAGCACCTCACAGGAGCACCCATGTCGACTGATACCCCTAAGATTATTTACACGGAGACTGACGAAGCACCAGCTCTGGCTACGTATTCTCTGCTGCCGATCATCAGAGCATTTGCACAGCCTGCCGGCATTGCCGTTGAGACCCGCGACATTTCCCTGTCCGGCCGTATTCTGGCCACCTTTCCTGAATACCTGAAAGAAGAACAGCGTATTTCAGACGACCTGGCTGAGCTGGGTGAACTGGCTAACCGTCCTGAAGCAAACATCATCAAGCTGCCTAACATCTCTGCATCTGTTCCACAGCTTGTTGAAGCGGTTAAAGAGCTTCAGGCAAAAGGTTTTGCGGTTCCGGATTATCCGTTCGAACCGAAAGATGATAAAGAAAAAGATATCAAAGCACGTTACGACAAAATCAAGGGCAGTGCAGTAAACCCTGTTCTGCGTGAAGGTAACTCTGACCGTCGTGCGCCGTCATCGGTAAAAGAATTTGCCCGCAAAAACCCACACAGCATGGGTGCGTGGAGCAAGGATTCCAAAACTCACGTTGCACACATGGACCACGGCGATTTCTTCGGCAGTGAAAAATCCACTACCGTTAACGAAGATTCCGACGTTCGCATCGAGTTTGTTGCAGAAGACGGTTCCGTTACCGTACTGAAAGACAAAACAGCACTGCGTGCCGGTGAAGTTATTGATTCTTCCGTAATGAGCTGCGCTGCTCTGGAAGAGTTCTACGCGAAAGAAATTGCTGCAGCCAAAGAAGAAGGCGTTCTGCTGTCGCTGCACCTGAAAGCGACCATGATGAAGGTTTCTGACCCGGTCATCTTTGGTCACGCAGTAAAAGTATTCTTTAAAGATCTGTTTGCTAAATACGCAGAAACCTTTGAGAAGCTGGGCGTAAATCCGAACAATGGTTTCGGTGATGTTCTGGCGAAAATCAAAACCCTGCCGGATGCAGAGCGTGAAGCTATCGAAGCTGATATCAAAGCTGCATACGCAAACGGTCCTGAGCTGGCCATGGTTGATTCCGACAAAGGCATTACCAACCTGAACGTGCCAAACGACGTAATCGTTGATGCTTCTATGCCA
>NZ_DJIO01000068.1:10745-10938 GCF_002433655.1 Thalassolituus sp. UBA6592
AATCGTTGATGCTTCTATGCCAGCAATGATCCGTAGCTCCGGTCAGATGTGGGGCGCTGACGGCAAACTGCACGACACTAAAGCAATGATTCCGGACCGCTGCTACGCTGGCGTGTATCAGGAAACTATCGACTTCTGCCGCGAAAATGGTGCTTTCGATCCTACCACTATGGGTACAGTGCCTAACGTTGGT
>NZ_DJIO01000068.1:11261-14164 GCF_002433655.1 Thalassolituus sp. UBA6592
CGTTGGTCTGATGGCGCAGAAAGCGGAAGAGTACGGTTCTCACGACAAGACTTTCGAAATCAAAGGTAAAGGTAAGGTTCGCGTTCTGGACGCTAACGGCCAGCCTCTGCTGGAGAATGAAGTTGCAGAAGGCGATATCTGGCGTATGTGTCAGGCCAAAGACGCTCCAATCCAGGATTGGGTGAAACTGGCTGTTACCCGTGCACGTCTGACTGCTACTCCTGCTATCTTCTGGCTGGATAAGAACCGTGCACACGATGCGCAGTTGATTCAGAAAGTTGAAAAATACCTGAAAGATCACGATACCGATGGTCTGGACATCAGCATTCTGTCTCCGGTAGAAGCTACCCGCGTGACTCTGAAACGACTGAAAGAAGGTAAAGATACCATTTCTGTTACCGGTAACGTGCTGCGCGATTACCTGACTGACCTGTTCCCGATTCTGGAACTGGGCACCAGTGCGAAAATGCTGTCTATCGTACCTCTGATGGCTGGCGGCGGTCTGTTTGAAACAGGTGCCGGCGGTTCTGCTCCGAAACACGTTCAGCAGCTGGTTAACGACAACCACCTGCGTTGGGACTCTCTGGGTGAGTTCATGGCTCTGTCAGCGTCTCTGGAGCATCTGGCTCAGGTTGCTGATAACAACCGCGCACAGATTCTGGCTGATACTCTGGATTCCGCTGTTGGTAAAATCCTGGACCACAACAAATCACCTTCCCGTAAGAAAGGTGAAATTGATAACCGTGGCAGCCATTTCTACCTGGCACTGTACTGGGCACAGGCTCTGGCAGAGCAGAATAAAGACACAGATCTGAAAGTATGTTTCGCCAAACTGTACAACAAGCTGTCTGAAAACCGCTCTAAGATCGTAGAAGAGCTGGGCTCTGTTCAGGGTAAAGCAGTGGAAATCGGCGGTTACTACCGTCCGGATCCAAAGCTGGCCGCAGCTGTTATGCGTCCAAGTGCAACTCTGAATGACGCGATTGATAATCACGCCTGCTGAGTGTGATTGATCAATCTCTGTTCAACAAAAAAGCCGCACATTGTGCGGCTTTTTTGTTTGTTCTCTGCAATTTGAAATTAAACACAGTGAGCTGAAATACAGTGGGCCTAAGCTCTGTCAGCTGTGTACGCCTGAATAGGGAGGGGTCAGGCGTTCTCGGTTTTCTCGCTGGCAGTGGTTGCGTCTGTTGCTTCAACAGCCTTTGATTCCTCGCCGGTCTCGCTGTCGAGGGTGCGGATATTGATGGCGTGGGTGCCTTTATCGCTCGGTTTGGTATCAAAAATTACCGTCTGACCGGCTTTCAGTGTGCGGTAACCGTCCATCTCAATCATGGAATAATGAGCGAACAGGTCTTCATTGCTGTCATCGGCAAGGATAAATCCGTAGCCTTTAGCGTTGTTAAACCACTTTACTTTCCCTGTTTTCATCTCTGCCTCCACTGCTGACCGGTTTTATAATAGAAATGGTCCAATACGGGTTGACATTTACACTACTCTGAGCACAAAGCGTGGTCAACCCCCCGAAATGTTGATCCTCATTGGCAGACCGATATGTCGCTGTAAAGCTAGTGGTCAGCGAGTATGGCAGGTATGATTTACACTAAATATGTCGAACTTGTCAGCTTATGCATCAGATCTATAAATCTAAACTAAACTTACAATCAGAGGATCAAAATCCCGGTGGTGATGGCAGCGTGGCGCTGGAAACAGCAAAGCCAAAGCTTAAAAAGCCTGATATGTATTATGTCATCATGATGAATGACGATTATACCCCCATGGAATTTGTGGTTGATGTTTTACAGAGATTCTTTAATAAAACATCAGAAGAGGCCACGCAGATTATGTTAACGGTGCACACCAAGGGCAGCGCGGTGTGCGCAATTTATACAAAGGATGTTGCTGAAACTAAAGCTGCTATGGTGAATCAATATGCCAGAGATTCTCAGCATCCACTGATGTGCGAGATCTCACCCGCAGAAGACTGAGGCTTAGGAGGCGCTATGCTGAACCGTGAACTGGAGCAAACCCTGAATGAAGCATTCAAGGATGCCCGTAGCAAACGTCATGAGTTTATGACGGTTGAACACCTGTTGCTCGCGTTGCTCGACAACGACGCGGCGGCGTCAGTGCTGGAAGCCTGTGGCGCAGAAATTATTAAGTTGCGCAAGGATCTGCAGGAATTTGTCGACTCTACAACACCTCTGATTCCGGAGCATGACGGCGAACGGGAAACTCAGCCGACTCTGGGCTTCCAGCGAGTACTGCAACGTGCTGTTTTTCACGTGCAGTCATCCGGAAAATCAGAAGTGACCGGCGCCAATGTGCTGGTTGCTATTTTCTCTGAACAGGAAAGCCAGGCGGTCTATTTCCTGAAACAACAGAACATCGCCCGCATCGATGTGGTGAATTACATCTCTCATGGGATTTCCAAAGTATCCGGTGACGACGAGTCATCTGACCACATGAGTGAAGAAACCAGTGATGAGGCCGAGGGTGGCAATAAGAGTGCGCTCGAAGGTTATGCAACCAATCTCAACCGCATGGCCCGCGAAGGCAAAATTGACCCGCTGATCGGGCGCGAATACGAAGTGAACCGTCTGGTGCAGACCCTTGCCCGCCGCCGCAAAAACAACCCATTGCTGGTTGGTGATTCCGGCGTGGGTAAAACGGCCATTGTAGAAGGTCTGGCCAAGCGTATTGTCGATCAGGAAGTACCGGACGTTATCCAGGATGCTGTGGTATACAGCCTGGATATGGGTGCGCTTCTGGCTGGCACTAAATACCGTGGTGACTTCGAAAAACGCTTCAAAGCCCTGCTGGCTGAACTTAAGCGTCAGCCGCACGGCATTCTGTTTATCGATGAGATTCACACCATCATCGGTGCCGGTGCTGCGTCGGGC